>CAMBSA010000348.1 GCA_945869935.1 Bordetella parapertussis
CGGTTAAAGAGACAACCGGCACAGTAGCTGCGCTACCCCTGCTTCAGCTTCTTCGCCGCCTCGATCGCGAAGTACGTCAGCACGCCGTCGGCGCCTGCGCGCTTGAATCCGAGCAGCGATTCCATGATGCAGGACTCGGGCAGCCAGCCCTGCGCGATCGCGCCGCGCAGCATCGAGTATTCGCCCGACACCTGATAGACGAAGGTCGGCGCCTTGTATTCGTCTTTCACGCGGCGGACGATGTCAAGATACGGCATGCCGGGTTTCACCATCACCATGTCCGCGCCTTCCTCGAGGTCGAGGCCGACTTCCCACAGGGCCTCGTTCGAATTCGCGGGATCCATCTGGTAGGTGGCCTTGTTGCTTTTGCCCAGCGCCGAGGCCGAGCCCACCGCATCGCGGAAGGGGCCGTAGAAGCCCGAGGCGTACTTGGCCGAGTACGCCATGATCCGGGTGTGTATATGTTTCTTTGCATCCAGCGCGGCGCGGATGCGGCCGATGCGACCGTCCATCATGTCCGACGGGGCGACGATATCCACGCCGGCGCCGGCTTGGGTGAGTGCCTGCTTCTCCAGCACGCCAAGCGTGATGTCGTTGATGATGTAGCCGGTCTTGTCGATTACGCCGTCCTGGCCGTGCGAGGTGTAGGGGTCAAGCGCGACGTCGGTCATCACGCCGAGTTCCGGGAAGCGTTTTTTCAATCCCGCGACCACCGTCGGGATGAGGCCTTTCGGATTGCAGGCTTCGCGGCCGTCGGCGGTCTTTTTCGACGGCTCGATCAACGGGAACAGTGCCATCACCGGGATGCCGAGTTCAAGGCATTGCTCGGCGACCGGCAGCAGCCGGTCCAGGGTGTAGCGCGAGATGCCGGGCATCGAGGCGACGGCCTGGGTTTTGTTGCGACCCTCGATCACGAACACCGGGTAGATCAGGTCGCTGGTAGTGAGTACATGCTCACGCATGAGACGTCGGGTGAAATCGTCGTGGCGCATGCGGCGCATGCGCACTTGGGGAAATCGGCCGTGAATCTGCATCTGCTAAATCCTTGTCAATTCAGGTGCTTCTACGTAGCCCCGATTTTCTGTGCGCAATCGGGAACCTTTCCCATTACCGCCTGTCTGAATCAGTAGACGATTGCGAGATCGTCTCCCGCTTCTCCTCCCTGAGCGGGCTGCCTTGCTTAAGGCATTGGCCCCGGGCGCGTAGTCTGCCCCCGGGGTTTTTATTTATCGTCCGTGGGCTTTTCCGCGAACGGAGAGGCGAGCCATCCCGCGAGGACCGCTTCGGCTTCTTCGACGCCCTGCTTTTTCAGGCTCGAGAAAAGTTGCGCGGAAAACAGGGGCGACAGGCGCTTGAGCTCGGTCGAAACCTCCTTGAGCGTGCGCCGACCTTCCGCCGGGGTGAGTTTGTCCGACTTGGTGAGCAGCACATGGATCGGCCGCAGGGTCGGTGAAAACCATTCGATCAGGTACAGGTCGAGCGGCGTCATCGGACGCCGGATATCCATGACCACGACCAGTCCGACGAGCGGGTTGCGTCCGCGAAGATAATCGCCGATGAGCTTTTCCCACGGCGCGCGCACCTTGCCCGGAACCTTGGCATAGCCGTAGCCGGGAAGGTCGACGAGGTAGCGGAAACCGCCGAGCGAGAAAAAATTCAGCAGTTGCGTGCGACCGGGCGTCTTGCTGACGAAAGCGAGGCGCTTTCTGCGCACCAGCGTGTTCAGCGCGCTCGATTTGCCCGCATTCGATCGACCCGAGAAGGCGATTTCGCCGATGCTGTCCTCGGGCAGGTTTTCAAGCTTGGCGGCGCTGGTGAAGAATTCGGTGCGTTGAAACAGGGACATGGGGATTCACTACAAAGCGAAGCATTCGGAGCGCTCGCGCGACTCTCATTAGGGCGGTTGCGCGACTCGCGGTTGACCGCACCGTGGACCTGTCGACGGGTTTGGACCGCGACCGGAAGCAGGGCGCGGCCATGCTCTCGGACAGCGCAATTGCGGTAGAATACCAGCTTCGCCAACCCCCTGATTTTCTAGGAGAACGCATGAAACGGGCAGTCGCGTTCGCCATTCTTGCCGCGTCGTCGGCGGTGGTGTGTGCTCAGGAAGCGGGTTCCAAGGGACCCGCGAAGGCGGATACCGCCAAAGGTCAGAAGATCGCGCAACAGGTTTGCGCGGCCTGTCATGCCGCGGACGGCAACAGCCCGACGGCCGCCAACCCCAAGCTTGCGGGGCAAATGCCCGAGTATCTTGCCAAGCAGCTGGCGAATTTCAAGGCCAACACCGATCGCAAGAACCCGGTGATGCTCGGCATGGCAAGCACGCTATCGCCCGACGACATGCGCGACGTGGCGGCGTACTACGGTTCGCAGAAGCCCGCGGCCGGTTCGGCGAAAAACAAGGACACCGTGGCGCTCGGCCAGAAGCTCTGGCGCGGCGGTGACGTTGCGCGCGGTCTGCCGGCGTGCGCGAGCTGCCACGGCGCAGTGGGTGCGGGCGTTCCCGCGCAGTACCCGCGTCTGGCGGGTCAGTACGCCGAGTACACCGAAGCGCAGCTCCGGGCTTTCCGCGCCGGTGAGCGTGCCAACGATCCGGCCAAGATGATGCGCTCGGTCGCGGCCAAGATGAGCGATGCCGATATCAAGGCGGTTGCTGATTACGTCGCCGGCCTGAAATAGCGCCTCGCTTTGCACAACTGCAGTCAGGGGAGGGGGCCGAGCGGCCCCTTTTGTGTTTTCTGAACCCGAACTTCTCCCACCACTACGACACCGGACCATGAACGCATCGCCGCTTCGTAACGGCATGGAACTTCTGTCATCGATGCGCTTCGCGGTGAGCCTGCTCACTGTGATCGGCGTTGCCTCGATCATCGGAACCGTGGTGCGCCAGGGCGAGCCTTACGGCAATTATCTCAACCAGTTCGGCCCGTTCTGGTTTCCGCTGTTCGAGCGTCTGGGCATGTTCGCGGTCTACAACGCGTGGTGGTTCCTCGCGATCCTCGCCTTTCTGGTGGCGTCGACCTCGTTCTGCGTCTCCCGCAACGCGCCGCAGATGTTGCGCGAGATCGGACGCTGGCGCGACGACCTGCGCGAGCAGGCCTTCGACAATTTCGCGTTCCGCGCGCGTATTCAGGTTGCGTCGCCCGATGCGGTCGCGCACGCAAGCGCCTATCTGCGCACGCAGGGCTTCGATGTACGAACGAAGGACGTGGAAACAAAAGACGGCGCCTCCAGCACCCTGATCGCGGCCAAGGCGGGCATGTACCGGCGCGCCGGTTATGTGCTCGCGCATACCGCGATCGTGCTGATCTGTGTGGGTGGACTTGCCGACAGCGAAGTCGCGCTCAAGCTGCAGTTGCTCGCCGGCTCGAAAAAACCGATCGGCGGAAACATGCTGATCGCGGATGTGCCCGCATCGAGCCGCCTGTCCGAGTCGAACTGGAGTTTCCGCGGCAATACCCTGATCCCGGAGGGCAAGTCGAGCGACGTGACGGTGCTCAACTCCGAGGACGGGATCCTGGTGCAGGAACTGCCGTTTTCGATCTCTCTCAAGCGCTTCGTGGTGGAGCACTACTCGACCGGACAGCCGAAGCTGTTTGCAAGCGACGTGGTGGTGACCGACAAGGACACCGGGCATTCGTTCGAATCGCGCATCGAGGTCAA
>CAMBSA010000349.1 GCA_945869935.1 Bordetella parapertussis
TGCCCGCTCCCATGCCGGAACCATGATGTCCCCGATCAGCCCCGGTGTTGCGTGGCGGGCATCGATCCGGCGGCCCTGCAGCAGAATGCCGTCGATTCGCAGCGACCCGTCGAGGATTTTTCGCAGCAGACCCGACATCGGATCGGTCAGGATTTCGGCCCTGCCCTCCGCGATGGCCTTGCGGGACTTCGAACCGGGCACCGGCGTCAACAGGCGCAAAGACGGCCCGCACGCGTCCGCCAGCCGTTCCGACCCGCCGGTCATGACCTGAATGGCGCGAATCCCGGGCACTGCACCTGCCGCCAGGATGAGCTCCTCGATGAGCGCCGCAGGCTCCCCGGTGCCGGTACCGACCAGCACCGTGTCGCCCGGGCGCAGCAGTGCGCCCAGTTCATTGCCTGACATAGTCAATTGGCTCCTGGCGAGAAGATCCGGGAATCATTCTCTTGAAGAAGGTGACTGGTAGAAGGTGACTGCGTCGATCACCACAAACGTGGCGAAGGAACCCGGCTCTCCCGCGCCTCGACGACATGCACTCGGATGGAATTTAGCTTCCGCGACGGGGCAGTCGCACCACGGCCCAGCCTTTCGCAGTGGCCTGGCCTCGCTGATCGACAGTCTCGACTGCAATCTTCAGGCGGCCCAAACCATCCGGTGACACTGTTTTCTCGATCACCCTGCCACGGCAATAGGTGGTGTCGCCGACGAGGTTGAAGCGCCGAATTTCGCAATAGAGCTCTTCGAGGAAACCGTGGTCGCCAATCCAGTTGGTCAGCATGACTGAAAGCCATGAGATCCGTTCCGGTCCGTAATCGTAGGCTTCGGGTACGCCGACGCTCTTGGCCAGCACCGTATCCCAGTGCACCGCCTCTGGCGGTTCCGGAATTCCGTAGCCGTTGAGCACACCTGCGGCCGGATGCCGGCGCAAATAGTCGTACCAGTAGCTGTGCGCCCAGACGAACAACCCGCCCCATGCCTGCTCGAAGGCCACCGCCACAGTCGCCGTGTAGGGGCCGCGCACGATCTCGTCGACGCTGTCTTCGACTGCGACATCCTCGAAGTACAGGTACTCGGCGCCGCGCGGCTTTTCGCTCATCATGCGCTCGGCGATGACCTGAATTTCCTCCTTGGTATAAAGTTTCTTTTCCAGCGCCTTGTACTTGCCCTTCTCCTTGGCCTGGGTCCTCTCCATGCGCATGCCCCACGACTCGGATTGCGCCAGCAATCGGCCATCCGAAGTCCTGAAATCGATGCTTGATATCTGCTTGAACATCCTCCCGGCAAAGCGGCTGGGTAGCTCGATGAGGTCCTTGAATGTCACCTCGGGCGTAATGGTATCGCCGAGCCTGCCATGCTCCTTCCAACGCCAGTGGGAGCCGCCGAACATCGAATGCACGCCGGGAAGCCCCCCTCGGTAACCGATCGACATGCGGCTGAATGCGTACAGGATCGAGGGCGGCGCGATGATGCCCTTGTAGGCGGATCCCTTGGCGTATTCGTCGTCGAGATACAGCCGGTTCTTGTCGCCTATCGCCCACACCCAATGGCGTACCGCGTCGCGGGTGACTTCCGTGAGGTAGGGCGGCTCCTTGATTTCTACCCGCTTCCCGATCAACGAGCGAACGCGCGCAAGCTCGGCATCGGTGACGCGGCCGGTGTGCACCGGTTCTTGTGCATCGACAGGCTGGTTCATGCTTTCCCCAAATTTGAATGACATCGATTTTGCCGGAAGGGGCATTCTACCCGGCATGTTCTCGCGGGTCTTGAAGCGCAAAACAGAAGCGCAAAAACCGATGCGGAGAAACAGCACGCCCGTTTCGTTGAGGAGTGCTAGAAGGTACCGAGCCCCAGGAAACCATCGGCGCCGAAGTCGTTCAGTATCATTTTCCCCACCAGTTCCTTCAGTGTTTCCGTTGTGCCGCCACCCAACGTCCCATAGCGCGCACCCCGGTAAAAGCGGGACACGGGGTATTCATCGAGGAATCCGTAGCCGCCGTGTACCTGGATCGCTTCGCTGGTGACCCTCAGCGCCATTTCGTTACAGAAGATCTTGGCGTTGGCGGCCTGGTAGGGGTCCGGAAACGGGTTCGCCGTGGCGCAGGCGCGGTACAGAATGGAACGCCCGGCTTCGATGTCTCGATACATGTCGGCCAGCTTGAAGCGCAGCGCCTGGAATTCACCGATGGGCCTGCCGAACGCCGAACGGTCGCGCGCGTAGCGAACTGCCTCCTCGAACGCGCCCTCGGCCAATCCGAGTGAAATGCTGGGATTGAGGCAGCGCTGTGTATTGAAGGCATTCAGCAGCTTGCGGAAGCCATCGTCCCGTACGATCAGGTTTTCCAGCGGCAACTCGCAGTTCTCGAAGCGGATTTCGGCGAGGTTTTCGCCACCCATGGTGTGGTAGCGCGCCGTGGTGATGAATCCCGGGGTGCCTTTCTCGATGAGCACGCAACCGATCCCCGAACGCCCGGGTTTCCTGTCGACCCGGGTGAATACCACGAAGGCCTGCGCCTCATCAACGCGGCTGATCAGCGTCTTGACCCCGTTGAGGATCACCTTGCCACCGATCACGTCCGCATTGGTGCGGTAATTGGCCACATCCGTTCCCGCGTCCGGTTCAGTCATGCATACCGCCAGGATCACGTCACCCCTGCACACGCCAGGAAGCAGACGGCGCTTGATGCTCTCGGGTGCGAAGGCATCGATGATTTTCGTCTGTACGCCAACCTCCCCCATCACCGCCATCGCCGTCACATAGCAGCCTTTGGCAATTTCCTCGAGGACCAACGCCGTGTCGAGGACGTTCATGCCCAGGCCGCCATACTCTTCCGGTACTGCCATGCCGAGCACCCCGATGTGGGCGAGTTCGCGAATGTTCTCCCAGGGAAACGTGCCGTCCATGTACTTGAGCGCACGCGGCTTGAAGTTGCCCTGGGTCAGTTCGCGCACCGTCCCGATCATGCGCCGCTGCTCGTCTGTGAGTTGGAATTCCATATGCCCGGTTTCTCCTGTAATCGAACGCAATGAAGTGATCGGCGACCCAAACATGCCGCGCGTCCTGTCGTGAGCTCGCATGATACTTTTCCAAAGGAGGAACGGACAGCTGAAGCAGCGAATCACCGCGAGAGCAGTTCGTTCGCATGCTGCGGCAAGCGCGGGAGTCGTGCAGCGCAGGCGCGCCTTCTACATCACCCGGCGTCCGCATGATTTCGCCGCCCTGCCGAACACCCGCCCGGGCGCGACGGGACGGATCCCGACACGCCGGCATCCGTCGACGAAAAAGGCAATCCGAAAGTCCGCGCGAGACCAGCGCATGCACCGCTCAGCGCCTTGCAGTGCAGCATCCATTTGCCCCATTGCCTTCGTCAGTGCCTGCAATACGTGAACCCAGCCGCTCCTTGAAGGCCGGCGAATCGGTGCTGGGGCCGGCCATCATCGTGTAGCGCGACACCACCATGCTGATCAAGCCGGGCTACCGCGCCACCGACAGCGACATCGGTTCCATCATGATCACCA
The DNA here is from genome assembly GCA_945869935.1 of Bordetella parapertussis. GTDB lineage: Bacteria > Pseudomonadota > Gammaproteobacteria > Burkholderiales > SG8-39 > CAMBSA01. Next base: position 3,517 of record CAMBSA010000349.1, read on the forward strand.
AAGAAGACTAAGGCGAATCAGCCATGAATCCCCTGGACATTGCGATCATTCGCGGGCGACTGCAGCAGATCACCGACGAGATGGACGTGGTCCACACGCAGGCGGCGTTTTCGCCGGTGGTGTCGGAGATGTCCGACGGCGCCAACG
>CAMBSA010000350.1 GCA_945869935.1 Bordetella parapertussis
TTTCCATCGATTTGAAACGAACCGCGTCCTGAGGACGCGGCCTCATTGTTCATGGCTATAACTTTTGCCGCGTACGCGACCTCCTCCTCAGAGGGCGAGTACTCCTCATTGACGATTTTCACTTGCCCGGGATGAACGCACCCGGCGCCTTCGAAGCCGAAACGCCGGGAGCGGCGCACCATTTGACGAAACCGGTCCCAATCCTTGAAATCCGCAATGGTGCTAATAAACCCAAGGGGCATCACGCCGGCCGCGTAAGCGGAAATAACCATACGCTGCTTGAGCGAGAGCAGAACTTCGTCGTCCGGTTCCATCATTCCGCAGCAACTCGCAATGTCTTCGCCGCCCAGGACGAGCCCGACGATGCGTGGACTTGCTGCAGCAATCTCGTCCATCCGCGTGAACGCAGCCGGTGTCTCGATCATCGCCGTCAAGCGCGTATGGCCGATCTCCACCCCGCGTTTTTGTTCGACCTCTGAAACGACTTCATCGAGCAGCTTTATATGGTCTGCACTGTCGATCTTCGGGCACGCTATCGCGTCAACATCGGGACACACGGCACACTCAATATCGCGTACCGCCATCGAGAAAGGGCGGTTGATGCGTACCACGACGTCAGCGCCGCCTCGTCTGACCTTTGCCGCCGCGGCCTCGATCATCGTCCGTGCATGCGCTTTTTCGGCAAGAGGAACGCTGTCTTCGAGATCAAGCTGAATCACGTCAGCGCCTCGCGTATGCGCCTTGCTGATGAATTTTTCGGCGTTTGCGGGGACCCACATCAATGATCTCCAAACTGGCAATTCTTTCTTCATTGACATGTTCCCCTCGGTTCTTCGCCGTCGACAATAGATTTAACTCCGGTAAGTTGTCTATGACAAGTAATATTTATTGCTTGTGTTGCGAGTTCGTGATCTGTCCGTTTCATCTCGCACCCCATTCGGGGCACTATGACAACCGGGCAGTTGTCGTGCTGCAGAACCGGACAGATCACGAACTCGCAACAAACAGCGCTCCACCACCTTGACATGCGCCGAGCCGCAGCGTAAAAGATTAATCAAAGCAAACCGTCGCTAAGCGGGAGACGAAATGAGCACGGAAGTTGCCGAGAAATTGGCCGAGTTCGCGACACGGGTTCGCATCAAAGACATCCCTTCGGAAACAGTGGAATTCACCAAGGGCCTGTGCTTGAAGACGGTGGCCGGGATGCTGCGCGGGTCGGGCATGCCGGCGGGCCTGAAGGCATCGCGGTCGAGCCGGCAGCGCGGCCATGCGCCTGAAGCGGGCGTGATCGGCAGCGGTTTCAGAACATCGCTCTGGAATGCTGTTCTCAACAACGCGTTCTTCGCGCACGCCTCGGAACTGGAAGACGATCGCTTCGGCGGGATGGGCACTTGCTGGGACATCACGGTGTTGCCCGTCACTTTCACATTCGCCGAGAAGCTGAAACTGTCCGGCCAGGAGTTGCTCGAGATGACCGCCATCGGCCTGGAAGTGCATGCGCGGACCTGCCTGTTTTATCCACAGGGATATATGGGCATGACGGTAATACCAGGCGCGATGGGACCTGCGGCCGCGGCAGCGAGAGCACTGAAGCTCGGCATTCCGGAAACCGTGGCGGCGCTGGGACTCTCCATGTCGTCGGCGCCGATCGCTTATGCCAGCTTCGGCACGGATTCGCACTACTTCGAATCGGCGATGCAGTCGCTGCAGGGACTGATCGCCGCCGAACTCGCGCAGCAAGGTGCGACGGGAAATCCGGACATCGTCAGCTATATGGTTGGTCTGCTCGGCAAGGACAAGGTCGAGCCTGCGAAATTCGTCCAGAATCTTGGCCACGAATGGATGCTCAACGCCATCTGGATCAAGAAGTATCCCTGCTGCTTCTACCTGCACCGTTACCTCGAAGCCCTCTTCGAACTGATGGCGACGGAGAAGATTTCCTACGAGCAGGTGGAAAGGGTGAGCGTGCACATCAGCCAGGTGGAGCGTTGCTGCGATCGGCCCGACCCGCAGACGTTCGACGACCTGCAGTTCAGCTTTCAGCACTCGCACGGTGTCGCGATGATCGACAAGGATGTGAACTTCAGTCACATCAGCGAGGAGGCCCGGCTCAATCCGAAATACCGCGAGGCGCGTGCCAAGGTCAATGTGGTGTTTCATCCGGAGTGGGTGTCGGCTTACGCCATGGGCACTCCTGCGCAACTGGAAGTAAGCCTCAAGGACGGCCGGCAATTCTTCCGGGAAAACAATCACGTCATCGGCTCTCCCGCACACCCGTTGACGATGGAGCAATTCAAAGCGCTGTTCATCAAGTTCACGCGGGACGTGCTGCCTGACGCGGAGTTGCGCTGGACCGTCGATGCGCTCGCGCGGCTGGAGGAACTCGATCAGTGTGAAGTGGCAAAGCTCATGCACATATTGGTGCACAAGAAGGAACCCGGCAGATAACACCTGAGCGGTAACTGTCGGAAAGCGCGGGGCACACGGTATTCATGGGGCACCGATAATGAGCGCGCTGAATGTGCCCGATGTAGTATCGTGGTATCCCCGAGGCGGCCGATCGGCCAGGGAGTGCTCGATCGGAGTTTATATCTTATATCCAGTTGGAAATTGGAAAATACTCGAAGATCGTGGTCGCCCTACACATCAGTCCCTGGCAATAGTTGGGTCGTAAAAATTAAAAAACAGGATACCAACGGCGACCACCCGTTTTCAGCCGGCAGCCGTCTTGATTATTGGAGAACTAGTGAGCAGACTGCCTGCAATCGAAACAGATAAGCTCTCTCCGGAACAACGCAAGGTTTATGACTCGATCGCATCCGGGCCGCGTGGTGGTGTTCGGGGGCCTTTACTTGCCTTGCTCCACGCTCCAGAGCTCGCTGATCGTATACAGCGGCTCGGCGAGTATATGCGCTACGAAACCTGTTTCCCGCCAAGGCTTTCGGAGTTGTCCATTCTGCTGACGGCTCGGCACCATGCATGCCAGTATGAGTGGGCGGTCCACGAACCGCATGCACTGAAGGGCGGCCTCAGGCAGGACGTAATCGACTCCATTCGGGAGCGCCGCGATCCCGAAGGTCTTCAGGCAGATGAACGTCTGGTTTACGAGTTCGTAACCGAACTCCTGCGCGGGGGCAGGGTATCCGCTGATGCACACTCGGGTATTGTCGCGGTCTTCAGCACGCGCGGGGCGATCGAATTGAGCTCACTTGTCGGCTACTATACGTTGCTCGCCTTCATTCTGCTCGCGCATGAAGTGCCTCTCCCCGAAGGTGCGCAGCCACCCTTCGGGAATTAGGGAACGCAAGGTGTGAGGTTTCTGCACTGCTCTGGCCGCTGACGCGTGGCATGACGTCGAATCTGTCGCAGCGAGTTGCACAAGGGCGCCTTGTGGGCGCGGGGCGCGAACGACGTCGCCGGTGGCGGCTGTGCGGCGGAGCATTGCGGCGCGAGCGGCAAGGGTTTGCCTGCCTGCAGTCCACGAGCTGCGGCGTATCCGATGCCCGAGTCTCGAGCGAAAGTTATGGGCCCGCGAACCCGGTCGACGGCAGTGCTCGCGCTCCTGAACGTGCCGCGCGTCCTTAACGGGCGGTGGCGCCCGCAGCTTTGATGGCAATTGCGTAGCGAGCGAGATCGCGTTTGATCATCGCGCCGAACTGCTCC
>CAMBSA010000351.1 GCA_945869935.1 Bordetella parapertussis
AGCCGATGGGTGCGCATTGCGCTGTTCGCAGGATGCCTCCTCGCGGTTGCAAACGCGACGGCACAGGGTCAGACAGCCGTCTCTCGCACCGTCGCGGATATCCTGCAGCAGCTCGACCAGTACAAACCGGATGTCGAGGCTTACGCGAAGCGGCTTGCGGCGTTCAACACGCCGGTGCCGGAGACCACCGATTCCGCGGTGCTGGCGCGTCATTACCATTCGCGCGCCCGCGACGCCCAGGCGCTCGGCCTGATCGACGAACGCATCGACATGCTGGAGAAGGCGCTGCCGCATGCGCGCCGCGCCAACCTGCGTTCGAGCGCCGCCGGCGGCAACCTCGACCGCGTGTTGTCCGACCTGTCGAACGCCTGGGGCGCGCGCGACTATCTCAAGGCGATTGCCTACGCCGAGGAACTGCTCAAGACCACGAACAATGCGGGCGGCTATTTCATCGGCGAGACCACCAAAATCGCCAACTACCTCACCTCGCTTGGCGAGTACGAGGCCTCCGACAGAATGATAGCCCGCGCCGAGAGCGCGCTGGTGGCGGGGCGCATGGGCCGCGACTGGGCGGTCTACGGCGCGGGCTGGCGGTCCTATGTCGAATACGCGAAGGCCTATAACCTGCGCGACCGCGGCAAGCTCACGGAGTCGGAGCAGCTGTTCCGCTCGGTGATCGCGCTCACCGACGAAGCCCAGCGTGCGGCGGCTGACTCGAGGGCGCGCGGCGCCGATGTCCGCTCGGAGGCGGATATCGCCGGTTACCGGGAGTCCGCGACGCAGGTGCTCGCACTCACCCTGCAGCGCATGGGTAGGCTGGACGAGGCGGAACTGATGTTGCGCGATCTGTTGAAGGTGCGCCTGTCGCGCACCGGCCGCGGCTCGATTGGCGTGGCCGACAACCTGCGCTCGCTTGCAGGCGTGCTGTCCGATCAGGGGCGCACGCTCGAAGCCTTGCAACTCGCCGCCCAGTCGGTCCGCATGCTCAACGAGCTCGGTGTGCCGAAAAAGGGCCTCAGCTCGCTCTGGGCTCATCAACTCCACGCCGGACTGCTTACCGGTGCCGGCCGGTACGCCGACAGCGCGCGCGAGTACGGGGTCATCCGCGAAAGCGTGGGCGACGATTCGCAGCTGCGTGCGCGCTTTGGCACCGGCAACCGCGTCTGGGCGTACGCCCTGATGAAGACCGGCCGCGCGGCGCAGGCGGTCGACATGTTGCGAGGTACGGTTGAACGCACCGAGAAGGTTCTCGGTCAGGCGCACGTGGATACAGCGTTTGCGCGTGCCTTTCTCGGCATGGCCCATGCGGCGGCGGGTGACCGCGCAGCGGCGTATCGCGAACTGCGCTCCGGCATCGAAACGCTGACCGGCGCCGACGGTGGGCAGGTCGAGTACATCCGGCGCAGCCTCGCCGCCACGAGGCGCCTTGCGCTGGTGGTAGGCGCCTACATCAAGCTGCTGTCCGAGATGCGCGGTACGCCGCTGGAGGCGCAGAACCGGATCGACGCCGCGGCGGAAGCCTTCCGCGTAAGCGACCTGGTGCGCGGGCAGGTGGTGCTGCAGGCGGTGGCTGCATCCGCCGCACGTGCTGCGGCGGATTCGCCGCAGCTGGCAGCCCTGATCCGCCGTGACTAGGACCTGACGCAGGAAGTGGAGGCGCTGTACCGATTCCTGATCGAACAGCTCTCGGCGCCGCCCGAGCGGCAACTGCCCAAGGTGATCGCCGACATGCGAAGCCGCATCGCCGCGATCGATGCCGAGCGCCGCACCGTGTCGAAGGAAATCCAGACGCGCTTTCCCGCGTACGCGGATTTCGTCAACCCGAAGTCGCCGACGCTTGCGCAGGTGCGTGCCGGTTTGCGCGAGGGCGAGGTGCTGCTGAGCGTGCTCACCACCGCCGATGCGAGTTTCGTCTGGGCGATTCCGAAAACCGGCCCAACCGCGTTTCATTCGAGCGCGCTGACGAGTGCCGAGCTTGGCCGGCGCGTCGCGATGCTTCGCAAGGCGCTGGATGTGGGCACGGTCCCGCTGGAGAGCTTCCCGGTGTTCGATGTCGCAATGGCGCACGGCATCTTTCGCGAACTTCTGGCCCCGGTGCAGTCCGCATGGAAGGATGCGAAGTCGCTGCTGGTCACGGTAAGCGGGCCGCTCTCGCAATTGCCGTTTTCGGTGCTGCCGACCGAAGCGGTGGCGTTGAAGGAAGGCGAACTGCTGTTCGAAGCCTACAAGGACGTGCCCTGGCTCGCGAAGCGATATGCGGTGGCGCAGCTCCCCTCGGTGAATTCGCTGCTGACCCTGCGTGCGATGCGCGCCGGCCGCGAAGATCGCAAGACCTTTGCGGGATTCGGCGACCCGGTATTCGGAGGCGGGCTTGCTCAGGCGGGCAGCACGCGTTCCGCCGGGCCGATGCTGGTGCGAAATCTCGCGGTCACCCGGGTCACCGACGCGGCGGTGGCGCAGGCACAGACGGTGAACTGGACGCCCTACAGCAGCCTTGCGCCTCTGCCCGATACGCGCGACGAACTGCTCGCGATCGCCAAGGCGCTGGATGCGAACCTGCAAAGCGATGTGTTCCTTGGCAGCGAGGCCTCGAAGGAAAAGGTCATCGGCACCGATCTCTCGGGCCGCAAGATTCTTGCATTCGCCACGCACGGTCTGTTGCCCGGTGATTTTCCCGGTATCGACCAACCTGCACTCGCACTGTCTGCGCCTGGCGGCAACGCGGATGCGAACCCGCGCTCGGCACTGCTGACCATGGATGACATCCTCGGCCTCAAGCTGGATGCGGACTGGGTGGTGCTCTCGGCGTGCAACTCGGGCGCGGGCGACGGCAAGGGCAGTGATGCGATCTCGGGTCTTGGCCGGGCGTTCTTCTATGCCGGCAGCCGCGCGCTGTTGGTGACCCACTGGCCGGTGGATTCGCGCTCGGCGCGGCTGCTGGTGTCAGGCGTGTTCGAGCGCTACGCCGCCGACGCTTCGCTCAGCCGCACCGAGGCGTTGCGCCGCGCGATGATTGCTGTGATGGACGATTCGTTCAACGACGAACGCGGTCGCAAGATCTACTCCTACGCTCACCCGATGTTCTGGGCGCCCTATGCGCTTGTCGGGGATTCGGGGCGCTAGTCGAGCAGTGACTGTCGGGTCGGTGGCTTGAGGCGGGACTCAGCCCCCGTCGCCCACCACCACATAAGGTGCCCAGAACAGCGGGTGCGCGTAGCTGAAGCCGGAGGTGGTTTTTTTCATCAGGTCGAGCGAGGACTCCTGCATCGCGCGCGAGCGCGAGATGGAAGGACTCTCCGACTGCCGCCGGAAGGCGTCGGTGGTGAGCAGCCGGGCCGACACCGTCTCCACCGGCCAGCTCGTCACTAGCAGGGCTTTTGCGCCGGCGTAGAAAAAGGCGCGGCCGAGGCCCGAGACCGCCTCGCTGCCGTTGCCGCTCGACGAGGCGGTGTTGCACGCCGAGAGCACCACCCAGTCGGCGCGAAGTTTCAGGCCGAGGATTTCCTCCATCGTGAGCATGCCGTCGCCACCGTCGCCGCTTACCGCCGGGTTGGTCATCGCGAGCGCGGGCTGGTAGAGGCCGGGCAGTTCGCCCGGCACCAGGCCGTGGGTGGCGAACATCACCACGCGGTAGTCCGAAAGGTCGTTCGTCTT
>CAMBSA010000352.1 GCA_945869935.1 Bordetella parapertussis
GGCGCGCCGTGCAGCTTCACCAGAATCGCACCGGACTCGAGCGCGCTCGGCGGACGCCCGTAATAGTCGCGAGCAAGATCCTCGAAGGCAAACTCGTCCGCGCCCGCGCACTCCCAAAGAAAGCCGGTGTCCATCCCGCCCGCAAGCCCCTCCGCACGCGCAAGAAATTCCTGCGGCGACGGATCGGCAAAGCGCAGGATCACGGCGTTCGACTTGAGCTTGATGCGCTTGCCCGATGAGGTTTCCACCTGCATCGAAGCGTCGGATTCGGACAGCACCGTACCGGTCTTGAAGGCGCCGCTTTCATCGAACAACACATGCTGCAGGGAGGCCATGCGGGGGAGCGCGGCGGGCGTTTCATGCCGCGCGAAGGGAAGCGGGACGCGGATTATACCGGTGCGTGCAGAAGCTAAGGGACTCGCGTCAACGCCGTCACCAAACAGTTGGGTTGGGAGAATCTATTTCTTGCCGTCGTCCGCCACCAGATCACGCGCCGAACGCGTCGGCCGGTTCCAGCGCTTCACCACGCCAAGGTCGATGTCGAACAGGTCGAGCACTCGCCCGATGGTGTGGTCGATCATCTGTTCGAGCGAGTCGGGCCTGGCGTAGAACGCCGGCGCCGGCGGATAGATGATCGCGCCCGCCTCCGCCGCGGACACCATATTGCGAAGGTGCACGAGATTGAACGGCGCCTCGCGCACCAGAAGCACCAGCGGGCGGCGCTCCTTCAAGGTGACATCCGCAGCGCGCGTGAGAAGCGAACTCGTGACTCCCGTCGCAATTTCGGCGAGCGAGCGCATCGAGCAGGGTGCGACGATCATGCCGAGTGTGCGGAACGAGCCGCTGGAAATCGATGCCGATATATCCGCCGAGGCGTGCACCACATCGGCCATTTCCATCACCTCGCGAACCTTGCGGTCGGTCTCGAGCGCAATCGTCACCTGCGCCGAGCGGGTGAGGATCAGGTGGGTCTCGATGTCCGTCTGCTTCAGCAGTTCGAGCAGGCGGATGCCGTACACCGCGCCCGAGGCGCCGCTGATTCCGATGACGATGCGTTTGCGCGCTTCGCTGGTCTTCTTTTTCGTAGCCATTGCTTTCCCGTCAGGATCGCCCGCTTCCCGGTGAAACCGGAGAAGGGACGGGGTGGAATTCACGCGCGCCGTGCGGCAACCCCGGGAGCAGGTCCGGGATCAACGCCCGCGGCGCATGAATTCAAGGATCTCTTTTCCGAGCACATCGTCCTTCGTATTGAACTGATACGTCATCGAGAGATGGTTGTGCTTGTCCATGCGCGTAAAGCGCGGACAGGCGCGGTCGCGCTCGCAATAGGCAGAGAGCAGCAGCGCCCCCTGGGTGTCGAGGTCCGGATTGTCGTACTCCGACACCACAATGAATGTCGGCACCTTCGGCGCAGTCTTCACGTGGTTGATCGGCGACTGGTTGGGGTACTGCGCGCGATCCTCGCCGAAGTAGGCCTGGAAATTCTTCAGGTTCGGATCGTCGGGATTCGGATTGAACTGGTACCGACCGCTCATCAGGATGATGCCCGCCACGCCCGGTCCCTCGGCGGGATGCAGCGAACGGATGAAGCTGTAGCTCGCCACATGGGTTGCGCCGGCGGAATGGCCGATGAGATGGATGCGGTTCGGATCGCCGCCGTACTTCGACGCATTCGCCTTGAGCCAGGCCACCATCGCTCCGACATCATCGGCCGCCGCCGGCCATTTCGCCGCGGGTGCGAGGCGGTAGGTCGCGTTGACACCGAGATAGCCCTGCCGCGCGAAATAGGTCGGCACGTTGCCGTACACCTCGGCGTTGACGCTGCGATCGCCCGCGACGTACGCGCCGCCGTGGATGAAGACCACCACCGGCACGCCGGACTTGCCTTCCGGACGGTACAGATCGAGACGGTGCCGCGGATCCGGTCCGTAGGCGACGTCGCGCGTCACCGACATGCCTTCCTTGGGCGCACCGGCAAGAATCGGCGTGTAGACCTCGAGCGTCTTTGCAATATTGCCGCGAATGTCCTTGCCCCAGCCGGGTCCGACCTGCGCGAGTCGTTCCTGCACATGCGGCGGCATATTGGCCACCTGTGCGTTCGCGACGGACGCCGCAAGCAGTGCGAACCAGGCCAAGGATGCGCGTGTCTTCATGGGGGTCTCCGTGTTCGTTCGACTATAGCAAAGTAACAAGGCGCAGCCGAAGGCCTCCGTCGCCGCGCCAGCGCCTCAGGCGTCGAGGCCGGCAAATTCGAAAAGTACCGGAAGCTGCTCGGGAAAACTCTTCAACGTGTGGTCTCCGCCTTCGATCACAACCTGCGTCGCACCCGTGTACCGGGCCACCGCGCGACGGTAGTCGAGCACCTCGTCCCCGGTCTCGACCAGCAGCAGGTAACGCGACGGCGTGATGCGCGCGACCCGCAGCGAGGCCCACTCGGCGAGGTGCTCCCGGGTAAGTTCCCAGGATTCGCCGGTGTACAGATTCTGCTGCCGGCCAAGATAGGACTCAAGACCGGTGTCCGGATCAATCGCCGGGTTGATCAGCACCGCCCGTACATCGTGCTTCTCGGCAAGATGCGTGGCGTAGAAACCACCGAGCGAGGATCCGACAAAGCAGACGGGCTTTCGCGGATGCTTTGCCAACTCGGCCTCGATCGCCCGAATCGCATCCAGCGGGCTAGGCGGTAGCGCAGGGCATGCGTACTCCCCGGCCTGGCCGCGGCGCGTCAGCACATCCCCGAGATAGCTCGCCTTGTGCGACTGCGGCGAGGAATTGAATCCATGCAGATAGATGATCATCGCCCGACCCGGGCACGCAGCGCAGAGAGCAGCTTTTCGTGGATGCCACCGAATCCGCCGTTGGACATCACCAGTACCTGGTCGCCGCGCCGCGCTTCGGCTGCGATTGACGTGACCAGCCGGCCGAGGTCGTCATCGCTGCGCACCCTGTCGCCCAACGGCGCGAGTACCGTCGCCGCGTCCCAGCCCAGTCCCTGCGTATAGCAAAAAATCCGATCGGCGCCGGCAAGGCTCGCGGCGAGGCGGTCCTTCATCACCCCGAGTTTCATGGTGTTCGATCGCGGCTCGAGCACCGCAAGGACCCGCGCGTCGCCCACCTTGCTGCGAAGGCCGGCGATCGTGGTGTCGATGGCCGTCGGGTGGTGCGCGAAATCGTCATAGACGGTGATGCCCTCGACTTCGCCTCGAATTTCCATTCGCCGGCGCACGTTCCGGAATTCGCACAACGCCGCTATCGCCGCGACGGGATCAATACCCGCATGGCGCGCCGCCGCGATCGCGGCGAGGGCGTTGGCACGGTTGTGCTCGCCGGTCAGCGACCAGCGCACCGTACCGAACATGCGATCTTCGTGCAGAACCTCGAAGCTTTCGAAGTCCTTCGCCCGCGCCTGCCATCCCGCTGAGGCGCCAAATCGTTCCACCGGTGTCCAGCACCCGCGTGCGATAACCCGCGACACCGAGTCTTCCGTGCCGTTCGCGACGATCAGGCCCGATCCCGGCACAGTTCGCACAAAATGATGAAATTGGGTCTCGATAGCGGCAAGATCGGCGAAGATGTCTGCATGATCAAACTCGATGTTGTTGATGACCGCGGTTTTGGCCCGGTAATGCACGAACTTCGAGCGCTTGTC
>CAMBSA010000353.1 GCA_945869935.1 Bordetella parapertussis
GCGATGCAGGACGGAAGCTGCGTGGCTTTCTTCGAGACGCCCGAGGAAAAACCGATGGGCCGGGATCCGAACACGCCCGCCTGGGTGCAGCATCTTGCGCTTGAGGTGCCCGATGGCGCGACGCAACTGGCGATCAAGGCGAAGCTGGAGGCGGCAGGCGTCAGCGTGATCGGCCCCAAGAGCGGGCATCTTTGCGTGTCGATCTATTTCTTCGACCCGAACGGCCACCGGCTGGAGATTTCCTATCGCAAGGTGACGCCGAATGCGGCGACCGAGCGCGATGCGTATCGCATCCTCGAGCGCTGGAGCGAGACGAAGAAGCCGGTGCGGGATCTTGAACTGGAACATCCCGTATGACCGGAGCGTCCCATGACGCCGATGTCATGATCGTGGGCGGCGGACCGGTGGGTCTCGCGCTTGCCGGGGAGCTCGCCTGGCGTGGCAATTCGGTGCTGCTGATCGAGCAGACGGACGGCGTGATCGATCATCCGAAGATGGATGGCATCGACCTGCGGGTGATGGAATTCTGCAGGCGCTGGGGCCTGGTGGGCGAGGTGAAGAAGTATCCGTTTCCGAAGGACTATCCACAGGACATGGCGTATTTCACCAGCCTCGCCGGGTACGAGCTTGGGCGCGAATCCTTCGCCAGTCCGAGCGGCGGCGCGGAGACGGTGCGCGATGGCCAGAGTCCCGAGACGCGGGTGCGTTGTCCGCAGACGTTCTTCGATCCGATCCTGCGGCGGTTCGCAGAGTCTTTCGACCGTTGTGAGCTGAGATATCTGTCGCGATTCGCGTCGCTGGCACAGGACGGGGATGGCGTCACCGTTACCTACGAAGACCTCGGGACGAACACATCCCGACAGGTTCGAGCACGCTACCTCGTTGCCTGCGACGGCGCGAACAGCACGGTGCGGCTGGCCCTTGGCATTGCCTTCGAGGGTCCGGGGGTGGACAGCTATTCGACAAGCGTGATGTTCCGTACGGCGGATCTGTTCTCCCTGCACAACAAGGCACCGGGGTATCGCAATCTGTTCATCTCCGAGGACGGTATCTGGGGGCAGCTTTCTGCGATCAACGGTCGCGACCTGTGGCGTGCGATGCTGCTTCGTGGCCGGGAGAGGCGTGCCTCTGGGGAGGAAATACGCGAAGGGATCCGCCGCATCGTCGGACGCGACTTCGACTACGAAATCCTGTCGGTCATGCACTGGGCGAGACGTGAACTGATTGCCTCGAGCTATCGGACCGGGCGCGCCTTTCTCGCGGGTGACGCCGCCCACGCAATGCCACCGACGGGTGGTTTCGGCATGAACACCGGCATCAAGGATGCGGTCGATCTCGCGTGGAAACTGGACGCGATCCTGAAGGGCTGGGGCGGAGAGGCGCTGCTCGATTCCTACACGTCGGAACGACGGCCGGTCGCGATCCGTGCTGCGCGCGAGGCGAGCGGAAACTGGCAGAGGATGCAGTCCCCCGGCAAGAACCCGGATCTGCTCGATCCGGATTACCGCGGCGCGCTCACCCGCTATCACGTCGGCCGCCGATTCGCGGCCACGATGCTTCGCGAGTGGTACAAGCTTGGCATCGACCTCGGCTACATCTATTCGGATTCGCCGATCTGCTGCGCGGACGACCCGGATGATGCGGCGCGCGAGCAGACGCGCAAGCTCTCGGATGACGCGACCGCCGACATGCCGGACGCTTTCTTCGATGACGGCACGCCGGTGACTGCCGCAAACCTGCGCGAATGGCAGAGGCTGCGCCAGCATCTCGCCGAAGGCACGCCGATCGACCCGGGATGGAAGGAACTGCCTGCGCACGAGGTGATGGTGTACCGGCAGAGTTCGAAGCCGGGCGCGCGCGCGCCGCATGCATGGCTTGCCGACGGGCGCTCGACGCTCGACTGGTACGGTCGCGGCTTCGTGTTGCTGCGTATCGGTGCAGGTGCTCCGTCTGCGGACGACTTCATTTCCGCGGCGCGCGGACAGGGCGTGCCGCTCGAGGTGGTGGACTGCGACGAAGAGCCGGTGGCGCGGGTCTATCACAGGCCGCTGGTTCTGGTGCGGCCCGATGGCCATGTGGCGTGGCGCGGTTACGAGCTTCCCCCGGGCGGCGCGGAGCAGATGCTGTCGCGTGCGCGCGGTGCGATGCATTGAATTCAGATACGGAAAGTCACACATGGACCAAGTCATTGCGGTGCCGGTGAAACCCGGCGGATTCATGGAAAGCCAGAGCGGCATCCAGCGGCGCAACCCCACCATTTTCTGCCGGCTTCTTGCGCCGGATACGCCCTGCGACACAGCCTTCGTGCTGATCCATCCGACAAGCAATTTTCATAACCACTATCTTTCGCCGCCGCTTGTGGCGCGTGGCGCGGCGGTGTTCATGGTGAACACGCGCTATGTTGCCAACGACACGATGCTGCTGATGGAACGCGCGATGCAGGACCTCGGCGCGGCGGTGCGTTACCTGCGCGCATCCGGCTTTGGCCGTGTGGTGCTGATCGGCAATTCGGGCGGCGGCTCGCTGGTGGCGATGTACCAGGAACAGGCGGAACGGCTCACGATTTCCACCACGCCCGACGGACGCCCGTTCGCGCTCTCGGCCGGGGACCTGCCGCCGGCGGATGCGCTTGCGATGACCTGTGCCCACCCCGGTCGGGCGCAACAGTTGCTCAGCAAGATCGACCCGGCGGTCATGAACGAGGCCACGCCCGATCTCACCGATGCCGCGTTCGACATGTACGACCCGCGCAACATCCCGCCCTACGACCGCACCTGGCTCGCGTTCTATCGCGAGGCGCAGGCGGCACGACTGAACCGCATCACCGACTGGGTGGTGGAGCGGATTGCGCATCTGGAAACCCTGCGTCCGGCGGAGACCGCGGACGAGGCCTTCCTTGTCCATCGCACGCAGGCCGATCCGCGCCTGCTCGATCTCACGCTCGACCCGAACGACCGCAAGCCGGGGTCAATCCAGGGCCAGGCGGTGCATGCCAATTTCTCCAGCAATGGGCTCGCGCGTTTCTGCACCCTGCGGTCTTTCCTCAGCCAATGGAGCCCGCGCCACAGCCGTGCCAACGGGCCGAAGTGCCTCGCCGGCACCTCGGTGCCGGTGCTGGTGGTGAACCACACCGCCGACCAGACCGTGTTCCCTTCGCATATCGATGCCTGGATTCAGGCGGCGGGCACGCGCGGCACGCGCTACGAGCTCAAGGGCGCGCCGCACTACGCCGACGACAAGCCGGAGCTGGTGAATGAGCTCTGCGACCTGTTGATAGATTGGGCTGAATGAGGGGGGCGGCTGAGCGTGATAAGCGCAGTTCGATGAGCGACGATCCCGAACAAAAAGGTGTGGACTCGCACGGGCGTGGGGCGGTGGACGCCCGCGGGAGTGAGGGCGTGGCCGCGGTCGATCGCGCGCTGTCGCTGCTCGATGCCTTCCGCGACGGCGATGCGCATCTCACTCTGGCGGCGCTGTCGGATCGCAGCGGCCTGTACAAGAGCACCATCCTGCGTCTCGCCCAGACGCTGGAGCGCCACGGCTGGCTCGCGCGGCGCGGCGACGGCGCGTACCACGTCGGTCCGGCGCCGCTGCGGCTTGCGCGGCTGTACCAGAACGCGGTCAAGCCGGAGGACGTGATCCTGCCGGC
>CAMBSA010000354.1 GCA_945869935.1 Bordetella parapertussis
CGAGCACAGGACCGACACCGACGTGCTCAACTCGAAGAACGCGCCGCAGAAACATTCGGCCGAAGACGGGTTGAATTCGCAGTGGGGCCAACCGGCACCGGAAGAGTTCATCGCGCACTGCTCTCCCTGAGCGGCGCGCGGGTTTGACGGCATCGGAAGGGGCGCTCCCTTCCGTGCCGGTGGTGCATCAAGAGCGGCGACCTTTGTTCCTGGCTTATCGCCATTCCTTTGTATCGGATGGCAGGGCACCGGCGGCAAAGACCGCAGAATGCACACGGGTCGTTCCGACAAAGGAGGCAGGGCATGAAACTCTTACAAGCCGCATTCGTTGCAGCAGGTCTGGCCGTCGGTACGCTGTTCGCTCCGCAGGCAATCGCACAGTCCTATCCGCAAAAGCCGATCCGCATCCTCGTGCCCTACGGTTCTGCGGGCACCTCCGATGTTCTCGCGCGCACCATGGCGCAGAAGTTATCGGAAGCCTGGGGGCAGCAGATCGTGGTGGACAACCGCCCGGGGGCGAGCGGAATCATCGCGGTGGAGCTGCTCACCAAGTCGCCCGCGGATGGCTACACCATCCTCTCGGTGGACAGCGGCCAGTACGCGATCAATCCCAGCCTGCACGCGAAACTGCCCTACGATCCCGAGCGGGATTTCACCCCGGTGATCCTCGCGGTTGGCACGCCGATGTTCATCGCGGTCGGCAGCCAGATCCCGGTGAACAACATCCGCGAACTCATCGCCTACGCCCGCGCCAACCCCGGCCGGCCCTACGGCTCGTCGGGCAACGGCACGATCCACCACCTCTGCACCGAACTCTTCAAGAGCATGGCGGGGGTGAACCTCACCCACATCCCGTACAAGGCGGTGGCGCAGTCGGTGCCGGCACTGCTCGCCGGTGACACCGACATGATGTGCGTCGGTCTCGCGTCGGTGGCGGCACATGCCAGGGCGGGCAAGGTGCGCATACTCGGCGTGGGCTCCGCGGCGCGCACGCCGCTCGCGCCGGACGTGCCTACCCTTGCGGAAGCGGGCGTGCCCGGCTACGAGATCGGCGGCACGATGGGTTACGTCGCGCCCGCCGGCACGCCGCCGGAGGTTGTTGCGAAGATCAACGGCGAGATGCTCCGGGCGCTCAACAGCGCCGATGTCCGGCAGCGGTTCGCGCCGCTGGGCATCGACATCATCGGCAGCACGCCCGCGGAATTCGGCCAGCGCATGCGCAGCGAACTGCAGAGCTACCGCAGGGTCGTGCGCGATACCGGCGTCAGGGGCGACTGAGGCTCCTGCCCGAGAATTGCGCACTTTCCCATTTTTAGATCCAGAAGGGACGCTGCAAATTGGCAAATTTGATTGCTAGAATTAGCAATCGGTCAAGTTGCCGCCCGTCGTTCTGCCGGCGCCCTTCGATGGCTGGCCGGGTCAGGGTTTCCCGGTAGTTGCGTCACGGGTGAGCGTCTCGCCCGAGGGCAGCGAAGCCGCATTCCATCCGCCGCCGAGTGCCTTCACCAGCAGCACGCTCGCCGCCAGCCGCCGGTTGAGCAGGTCCACCGCGGTGCGTTCGTTGGCAAGCGTGCTGGTCTGCACATTGATCACGTTGAGATAGCTCACCGTGCCCGCCTTGTACTGGTTGAGCACCAGGACAAGCGACTGGCGCGATGACTGCAGGGCCTCGTCCTGCACTTTGGCTTCTTCCTCGAGGATGCGCAGCGCGGCGAGGTTGTCCTCGACTTCCTGGAAGCCGATGAGCACCGTCTGGCGGTAGGTGGCGACCGCGAGGTCCCATGCGGCGATCGCCTGCTTGTTGTTGGCTTCGCGCAGGCCGCCGTCGAACAGCGTCTCGACGAGCGCGGGGCCGATCGACCAGAAGCGGCTCGGCATCGTGAGCCATTGCGAGGTGGTCGCGGTCTGAAAGCCGGTGGCCGCCGAAATCGTGAACGAGGGGAACCACGCGGCGCGGGCTACGCCGACCTGCGCGTTCGATTGCGCCATGCGCCGCTCGGCGGCGGCGATGTCGGGGCGGCGCTCGAGCAGTGCCGACGGCAGTCCGGCGGGGAGCGCCGGCGGCACCGCCGCGAGCGGCTGGCGCGGAATGGAAAAGCCGGACGCCGGCTTGCCGGTGAGCAGGGCGATCGCGTGTTCGAGCTGCGCGCGTTGCACGCCGAGGTCGATCGCCTGCGCCTGTGTCGTCTTGAGCTGGGTTGTCGCAAGTACCACATCGGCGCGGGCCACGGTGCCTGCGTTGTACTGGTTCTGCGTCAACTGCATCGACCGGCTGTAGGCGGCGATCGTGTCCTCGAGCAGCTTCTGCTGCGCATCGAGCGCGCGCAACTGGAAGTAGTTCTGCGCAAGTTGCGCCTGCGCCGAGAGCCGCGCCGCCTCGAGGTCGGCGGCGCTCGCCTGCGCGCTGGCGGTGTTGGCTTCGACCGCGCGGCTGATCTTGCCCCAGACATCCGCCTCCCAGGTCGCGTTGAAAGGGAGGTTGTAGTTTTCCACCACGCCGCGCGACACCGGGGCGCTGGTGGGCGTGGCGATCGTGGTCGACGATGCCCGTGAGCGCGTGGCCGAGAGGCCGCCGGTGACGGTGGGCGAATAGCCGGCACGTGCCGTCTGCACCAGCGCAAGCGCCTGGCGAAAGCGTGCTTCCGCCTGGGCGAGCGTCTGGTTGGAGACCGAGACCTGCTCCTGCAGGCTGTCGAGCAGCGGATCGCGGAACACCTGCCACCATTTGCCGCGGTCGAGGTGGTCGCGCGGCTCGGCGGGCTTCCAGCCGGCATTTTCTTTGTACTCTCCCGGTGTTTCCACCGTCGGGCGCACATAGTCGGGGCCGACGGTGCAGGCGCCCAGCAGCAGCGCGGCGGCGACGGCGACGGCGAGCGCGCAGGCGCTGCGGCTCGCTGCGGTTGGAATGCGTGTCATGGGTTCTCCGTGCCTGTTCATGCATCTGCTCCCGGGGCGGCGAGCGACGGGCGGGACTCCCGCCGCGTGCGGCGCGAGGCAAGCGCGCGAAGGCACGCGTGCCGGAAGCGGTCGAGATAGAGATACACCACCGGCGTGGTGTAGAGCGTGAGGAGTTGGCTCACGATAAGCCCGCCGACGATCGCGATGCCCAGCGGCGTGCGCATCTCCGAGCCTTCGCCCGACCCGATCGCGAGCGGCACCGCGCCGAGCAGCGCCGCCATCGTGGTCATCATGATCGGGCGGAATCGCAGCAGGCAGGCCTGGCGGATCGCCTCCAGCGGGCTCTTTCCATCCCTGCGTTCGGCGTCGAGCGCGAAGTCGATCATCATGATCGCGTTCTTCTTGACGATGCCGATCAGCAGGATCACGCCGATGAAGGCGATGATGCTGAATTCGGTGCCGAAGGACAGCAGCGCGAGCAGGGCGCCGACTCCCGCCGAGGGCAGGGTGGAGAGGATGGTGATCGGGTGCACCAGGCTCTCGTAGAGGATGCCGAGCACGATGTAGATCGTGAGCAGGGCGGCGAGGATCAGCCAGGGCTGGCTGTTGAGCGTCGCCTGGAAGGCGCGCGCGGTGCCCTGGAAGGTGCCGTGGATCGTGGTCGGCACACCCAGCCGCGCGAGCTCGTCGCGCACCGCGAGCGTCGCATCCGAGAGCGACACGCCCACCGGCAGGTTGAACGA
>CAMBSA010000355.1 GCA_945869935.1 Bordetella parapertussis
TCCGGACCGCGTGTGCCGACGGCATCTTGCGCATCGACTTCAATCGCCCCGAGAAGAAGAACGCAATCACCGCCGCGATGTACCAGTCGCTGGCCGAGGCGCTGGAAAGTGCAGCGACCGACCGCTCGGTACGCGTGGTGCTGTTCGGCAGTACATCGGCGATTTTCACCGCGGGCAATGACCTCGGCGATTTCCGCAGCAATCCGCCGCGCAGCGGAGATACGCCGGTGTTTCGTTTCCTGCGTGGGTTGTCGCTGGCGGAAAAGCCGCTCGTCGCGGCGGTGCCCGGCCCTGCGGTGGGCATAGGCACCACGATGCTCCTGCACTGCGACTTCGTGGTGGCCGCGCAGGGGGCGCGCTTTCACATGCCCTTCGTTGATCTCGCTCTCGTGCCGGAGGCGGCATCGAGTTACCTGCTTCCACGGCTCGCCGGCTGGCAGTCGGCGGCGGAGATGCTGATGCTTGGCACACCGGTATCGGCAGAACGCGCGCACGCCATCGGGTTCGTGCACACGGTGGTCGATCCTGCTGCGCTGGAGTCAACCGCGATGGATATCGCGCGCACGCTCGCTGCGAAGCCGCCGGAAGCCCTGCGCCTGACCAAACGGCTGATGAAGGACGGATTGCGCGAGGGTGTTGCCGCCGCGCTCGCAGGCGAGGGCAAGGTATTTGCTGAGCGCCTCGGCACGCCCGAGGCAAAGGAAGCGTTCGCGGCCTTCTTCGAGAAGCGCAAACCGGACTTCTCGAAGTTCGGCTGAGCATTTGGCCACAACATCGGGCGATAACACCCGGCCATCACGGCGCCGAGTATTAGACAAACCCGCCGGCAGCGCCCAAACTTCCGCGCGAGGATCAATGCAATGAGGAGGAGTTGGAATGGAAATTCATGACGCGGCGTTTGCGCCACCGAACAAGAACGCGGTGATCAAGCCCTACGTGCTGTCGCATGGCACGCTCGAGTGCTACAGCCTGAAGGCATCACGCAGGTTCTACGAGGAATTCCTCGGGCTGGAGGTGGTTCGCCACGCCAAGCCGTCGATGATGATGCGCTGTGGAATGAAATGGCACATCGTCTGCGTCGAGGTCGGCGACACGCTCAGACCCTGCGGCATGCTCAACCACTGGGGCATCGAGGTGCGCAGCAAGGACGAAGTCGACAAGGCCCATGCGGACGCGGTGCGCCTGAAGGACGAATACGGTATCCGCAGCATTCACAACGCGGGCAACCAGCGCGGCGTGTACGCTTTTTATCTTGAGGACCTCGACCACAACTGGTGGGAAATCTCATTTTCCGAGGATTTTCGCCATGACGACTTCTTCGAATTCGGCGATCGATTCTCGATGGACGAGCCGGGCGAGAAGGATCCTGTCTACAAACCCAGCGCCTGAGCGGGAGCAGCGATGAAACTTGTAACAATCGATTCGCCGCCTTCGGGCCGCATTGGTGCGCTGCTTGCGAGCGGCGAGATACTCGATATCGCGCGGGCACGCCATGCCGGGACGATCGAGGCCTGGATGCCGCTGTCGGTGCGCGAGGTGCTGTGCGCAGGCGCCTCGGGCATGGACGCGGTGCGCCGCGTGGTCGACCGTGCGGAGCAAAGCAGTGGCGTCGAGCGTGAGCGGCTCGCTGAGGCGGGAGCCTTCCTGCCGGCGTCCACCCGGCTGCTCGCGCCGATTCCCGATCCCGGGATGATCGTGTCGACCGGCATGGCCTACCGCTCGCATCTCGCGGAAATGAATACCGCCGCACCGAAGAATCCGAGCGGTTTCATCAAGGTGCGCGAGGCGATCACAGGGCCCGGTGCGCCGATCATCCTGCCGCCGCAGGCGGCGGACATGGTGGATTTCGAGGGCGAATTTTCCTGCGTGATCGGCGTTCCCTGCCACAACGCCACGCCCGAGGAGGCGATGCGCTGCGTGGCGGGCTACACGATCATCAACGATGTGTCGGCGCGCGACTGGGTCGAGGCGGCGATCACGCCCAAGGAGCCGCAGGCCGCGGCGGCCGGCTGGCGGCTGAACCATCTTGGCAAGCAGTTCCCCACCTTCAGCCCGATGGGGCCGGTGATGCTGGTTCGCGAGGGCGAGGCCCCCGCGCCGGACCTGCAACTCACCACCCGGCTCAACGGCAAGGTGATGCAGTCGGCGCGTACCGGCGACCTGATCTTCTCCGTCGGCGAGACGATCGCCTGGTTTTCCCGCTGGTACCGCTTCATGCCGGGGGACATCGTCACCACCGGCTCACCCGATGGCGTGGGCTATGCGAGGAACCCGAAGGTGTTCATGAAGCACGGCGACGTCGTCGAGGTCGAGGTCGAGGGCATCGGCGTGCTCAGCAATCCGATACGACGCGCTTGAGCTGGAAAGGGATAGCCATGGATTTCGACGAAGTGAAGAACATCGTGCTTGCCCCCGGTAACATCGGGCGCGAGGTCTCCGCCGCGTCCGGCGCGGCGCGGCTTGCCTGCATGGACATCGCGTATTCGCTGTTCGCGCTCACCGACTTCGGGCGCGCCGCGGAGACGATCGACCTCTATACGGATGACATCGTGATGGACATCGAGGGCAAGCGCATCGACCGGGCGGGCAGGGTGGAGCGCTGCATGAAGCGCCAGGCGAACACCGCGCGCAAGACGCGGCACCAGGTAACCAATTTTCTCTTCCGGCAGACCGATGCGCGAACCGCGTATTCGCTTTCGGTGGTGGCGATCTATCTGGAAGACCAGAGCGGGGTGAAGGGCTTGGCGCCGATCACGGTGGCGGATTGCTCGGACAAATACAATCTGTGCGACGACGGCCGCTGGCGCATCGCGTATCGCTGCCTGAAGGAAATAGCGGGCGCGGCGCACTAGAAAATGTGTGCGACAAGCGGTTGAGGCCACCGCGACGATTCGCCCTCAGGCGGCCTGCCCGGCGAGATCGAAAGCTTCTGCCACCAGCTCGTAGGAACGGCGCCGCGAGGCGGCATCGGGCGTGATGGTGAGCAGCATCAGTTCGTCGGCCTGATAGCGCTCGCTGAGCGCGAGCAACTTGTCGCGCACCGTGGCCGGATCGCCGTGGATCATCCGCGCGCGTTGCTGCTGCACGTAGATCCGCTCGCGCTCGGTGTAGGGATGGGCTTCGGCTTCCTCGAGCGTGGGCACCGGGGCATCGACCCCCTTGGCCATGTGCAGCCGGCGCAGGTCGATGGATTTCGCCAGCTTTTCCGCTTCGTCCATGGTCGGGGCGCAGATCACGAACACGCACGCGATGGCGATAGGGGCCGGTTCACGCGACGAGGGCTGGTATTGGGCGCGGAAAGCGCGCGTCACTGAGTCACCGTCGTGGCCGTTGATGAAATGGGCGAATCCGAATCGCAGGCCGAGTTGCGCGGCGAGCGCTGCGGAATAGTCCGACGATCCGAGAAGCCAGACTTCCGGCGCGCCTTGGCCCTGGGTTTGCACATTCTCGGGCTGGACCTTTACGCCGGCGAACGGATGCTCTTTCGGCAGGTTTCCGTCGAGAAAACCGACGAGATCCACCACCTGCTCCGGAAAGCGCTCCGCGCCGCTGTAGTCGCCCCAGGCGAGTGCCTGGGCGGTACGACGGTCGCCGCCCGGTGCCCGGCCGATACCGAGGTCGATACGGCCGGGGAAG
>CAMBSA010000356.1 GCA_945869935.1 Bordetella parapertussis
CGCGGTAGCCAGCGCCTGCGGATCGGCGATGCCTACCACCAGTCCCGAGGGGCCGAGCGCTTCGTCCTCCGGCCCATTGCCGTAGATGATCTGGCGGCAGGAGCCGACGTCGGTGGACACCGTGGGCACGCCCGCCGCATAGCCTTCGAGGATCACCAGCGGCAGCGCCTCGCTGATGGACGAAAGCACCACCAGGCCGATTTTCGGCAGGACGTCGGTGAGCTTCTGGAAGCCGAGGAACTTCACCTTGTCCTGCAGGCCGAGTCCTTCCACCAGCGAATGGCATTCCTTCGCGTAGGACGGGTCCTCGTCCTCGGGCCCGGCGATCCAGGCTTCGGCCTCGGGCATGCGGTTGATCACGGTGCGCATCGCGCGCACGAAGGTCTTCACGTCCTTGATCGGCACCACCCGGCCGATCAGGCACATCACCGGCGGCGGCGTTGCTGGCCGCAGTTCGCGCAGCGGCTTGTAGGCGGCGATGTCGATGCCGTTGGGGATGCTCTGCGTTTTTTTCTCGTCCGCGCCGTCGGCGACCTGGCGCAGGCGGTTGGTCTCGTAGAGCGCGGTGATGCTGTCGGAGGCGTCATACGCCGCGCGGCCGAGGGCTTCGAAGAACTTGATCCAGAGCTGGCGGAAGTAGCTCGACTCCGTCGGGTCGCGCTGGAACACCGAACGGTTGTCGGATATCCACTGTGCGGCGAAGAGATCGATCTTGCGTTCCTTGGTGTAGATGCCGTGCTCGGAGATGATGTAGGGCTTGTTGTACTTTCGCTTGGCGAGCGCGCCGAGAAAGCCGGCGTAGCCGGTGGAGACGGTGTGGAAGGCGCGCACCGGGATCATGCCGTTGCACACCCGCGACAGCACCCAGATCGGCGAATGCATGGTGCGCACCGTCCAGAAATAGTCGACGAAGGACGGGTCGGTGCAGTACTTGCGGTAGTGCTCGCGCACGAACTTCCACGCCTGCTCGCTGTAGAGGAACTGGTCGTAGCTGAGTTCGGTGTGCAATTTGCCCGCGAGCGTGCCGAGCAGATGGGCGTTCTTCGCATGGGCCTTGGGCGCGCGGAAGTACTCGTGCATCTGCTCGACCATGCCGAAGAGTTCCGCATCGCCCGGCACCGGGTCGATGATCGGTGCGTCCTCGCGCTCGTAGAGGTAATGCGCCTCGGCGTGCACCACGTTGTCGGGAAACGGGTAGCGCTGCTTGCCGTAGTCCTTCTTCATGCTGCCGACGAAATACACCGCATACCGGATGTCGGGAAAGCTCTTGATGATCTGCTGCACCCAGGAGGAGACGCCGCCCGAGACGAAGGGATAGGTGCCCTCGAGCAGAAGCGCGACATCGGCCGACTCGGCGTTTCGCCCGAGGTTCACAGCGCCTCCAAGCGGGGAGGCGCAAATTGCGCGGACGACTGCGAGGAGGCTCCTGTCCAGAACCGGATCAGGGGTGCCATGGCCGGGGCCGTCTGCGATCGCCCGATGAGATCCGCATATTGGCGGACCGACGCAAAATCCCGCTGCTCGAACGCGATCTCGGCCAGGTAGGAGAGTGCCCGATTGGGCGGCAAGCCCGCAGTGATGGCCCGGGTGTAAGTTTCTTTTGCTTCGTCGAGGCGACCGGCGGCCTGCAGGGCGCGGGCCTTGAGAAACCACAATCCCGGATCGCTTTCCGCCAGCATCAGCGCGAGGCCGGCGTACTCCTGTACCTGATCGAGGTGGAAGGCGCGCACGTCGCCCTGCACAAGGTCGGAGTAGATCAGTTCCCAGTTGAGTTCGACCAGGTGGCGAAGAAGGTTGAGGCGCGCGGCACGGTCGCTTGTTGCCGCGAGCGTCGTTCGCTCAGCCTGGATCTCGTTGTTGATGCGCTTTTCCTTCTGGTCGAGCATGCCGTAGGCGATCAGCCGCAGTTCATCCAGCGGGTCGCCGAGCAGTCGGCGCAGCGTCGGTGCGGCCGCCCGGGTGGGCATGTTCTGCAGCGCGTTGAGCGAGCGCAGCCTCAGTTCCGCGGGCACGCTCGGATCGAGCAGCATCGACTTCAGGCTGGAGATGCGAAGCTGCGCGCCGGGCTCGCGCAGCGACAGCACGTACTCCGGCTTCACCACCTCCTCGAACGGCCGGTCGGTCACCGCCTTCGGCCGCAGGGCTGTGATTACCACCGCCGCCAGCATGCCGGCGATGCCGAGCAGCGGAATGAAGAATGCGAACGAAAACAACAGCCCGAACACCGGCCACTCGGGCTCGCGATAGCGTTCCGGCAGGATGCGCAACAGCATCCAGGCAAGCACGGTGCTCGCCGCGGCGTGGGTCACGAAATAGACCGAGAGGTTCTGCGGACTGCCCTTGAATTCGATCAGGTACCAGGCCGCGCCGGTTTCGAGCAGCGCGGTGACAAGGCCCGCGATCGAGTTGATCATCGAGGGACCCACCAGCGCCGGCCTGCTCATCACGCGCCCCCATCGCGCGTTCCCCTGAGCATCAGGCGACGCACCGCGGCGAGCGGATTCCTCTCCGACAGCGCCACCGCGTGGCTGGTGATATGCAGATCGCTCATGTCGCCGCCGAAGTTCTCGCGCAGCAGGGTCTGGACGCGCACGATATAGCCCTCGATCGTGGCGCTGCCGGCAAGCGGCATCAGGTTGATGATGAAGCTGCGATCGAGAAAGCTCTCGATCGCCCAGATCATGTCCGGACCGCGCTTGGCGCGCAGCACCTGCTGGAACATGTCCATGCGCTCGCTGTGATCGCCAAAGCTGATCAGGACGATATGGCTGGTCACGCCGAATTCGCGCTGGATGCGCTCGAGTTTCACCAGTTCTTCGGCGAAATCCACCGGGCAGCCAGGATGTTCGCGCAGCACCGGCAGCACCGCGGCTGCAGCGGAGATGCCGTCGGCGTAAGCCGAGAGCAGCACCGCGAGCATCTGCAGGGTGTCTTCATTGAGCGCGAAAAACGGCATGCGCGTCACCACCAGCATGCCGAGCACCCGCTTGTCGCTCGATATGATGGGCGCGACCACGAGATGCTCGGTGGACATCGATCGGTCGAGTTCGCCCACCTGCACATGGGCAAGCTGGTGGCGTTCCTGCGCGAAGACGAGCAGCGGGTCGTCGCGTCGAAGCTCGGGCGGGTCGCCGATTTCGGCGACCCGCTCGTAATGGCGGTCGAGGTCCCAGCGCGTCGCGTAGATCGCGGCGACTTCGAGCTGGCATTGCTGGGCGATGAATTCGAGCACGATCTGCGCACCGCCAAGCGGACCGTCCCCGCTCGCGGCTGCGACGCGCTGGCGCAGCACCGAGAGCGCATCGCGCAGCGTGGCCGGCCGCGCGAGCAGGTCCTGCTCGAGCCGGTCGTGCGACAGGCGAAGCAGGTAGAGTCGCTTGGTCACGCGCTCGATGCGGTCTTCGAGGTAGGCGTTCACCTCCGACATGCGCCGCAGCCGCGTCTGCCATGAGCCGCTGAATTCGCCACACAGCAGCACCAGCATCAGGCCGCCGAGAAAGTAGAGCTTGGGTATATCGGTCTCGAGCGCATCGGGCGTGTACCAGTACCATCCCCCGAAGAGGATTGCCGCCGCACTGCTGCCCATGAGCACGCCATAGCGCTGTGCGATAAGCACCGGGGCAAGC
>CAMBSA010000357.1 GCA_945869935.1 Bordetella parapertussis
CACCAGCTGCGATGTGGTGCCGGTGAAAGCAAGGATCTGGCTGAAGGCCGAGGCACTGATGATGATCAGGAAGATCATCGATGTGATCTTCACCGAGTCGAACACCGCGACCTTGAGAATCGCCCAGCTCAGGCGCTTGTAGATCGCCATCACCACCAGCGAGCCGATCACCCCGATCGCCGCGGCCTCCGAAGGCGTCGCGATGCCGAACAGCATCACGCCCCAGATGCTCAGGGTGATGAGCATGATCGGCAGGATTGACACGAGCGCGCGGATCCTGACCCCGATCGGGAACTGCTCGCCGGTCACGTCCGGGGCGAGCGACGGCTTGATCTTCACCCGGATGAAAATGTAGACCGCGTACGAGGTGGCAAGCAACAAACCGGGGATGATTCCCGAAATCAGCAGATCACCGACCGGGATCTGCCCGAGCGATCCGAGCAGCACCGCGAGCACGCTCGGCGGGATGATCATTGCAAGACATCCGCTGCCAAGAATCGGCCCGAGCGCGAGTTCCTTGTCGTAGCCGCGCTTTCGCATGTCCGGCGCGAGTGTGGAGCCGAGCACCGCGACACCGGACACCGCCGAGCCGCTCATCGTGCCGAACAGCGTGCCCGCGATCACCGCGACATAGCTCAGGCTGCCGCGGACACCGACCATCCACTTGGACACCGCATCCAGCACGATCGACACCACGCCCGACTGGAAAAGAAGCTCGCCCATGAGGATGAACAGCGGCACCGCCACCAGCGGGAAGGAGGTGATGCTGGAAAAAGCCGACACAGTGAGCAGCGCGAACGCATCGGTCCCTCCCATCCAGACGTACGCCGCGATGAAGTTGAACAGCGTGAAGCACAGGGCCACCGGCAGCCCGGAGAGGAAGAACACCGTCAGGACGACGATGATGATCGACAGATAACCCCACCATTCCATGATGCAGCCGCCTTCGTGTTATTACTTGTTTTCCGGCAGGCCGTTCCAGGCGCGGCGAATGAACTGCAGTGTAAGCAGCAGCAGTCCTGGCACCATCACCGCCATCACCGCCCACTTCTTGACTTGCACCGACTTGAACAACGTCTCGCCGGACGCCTGGATGCCGACGAGGTAGTTGAGGCTGACCCAGAAGAACAGCGCGCAGGTGGCGGCGCCGATGACCGAGGTAATCACGAACATGAATTCCCTGCCGCCGCGCGGCAGGAGTTCGGTGACCATCTCCACGCTCACATGCGCCTCTTGGCGCAACACCCAAGCGCCTCCGAGAAAGGCCAGCTGCAGCAGGGCGTACTCGCTGAACTCCACCACCCAGCGGGTGGGCGCGTTGAAAAAATAGCGCATCACCACTTCGTAGCAGACGCTCGCCACGAGCGCGATCATCACCAATACGGCGAGGAACGCGCAGGCCATGATCATGGCATCAAGCGCGCGTCCCGCCGCCCGCGTTGCGGAATTCACCGAGTCGTTCCGGCGCCGGGTCTTGGCTTACTTCGGCGCAAAACGCTTCATGATTTCGACCAGGCCCGGCCCGAACTTGGGCGAGGGCTTGAGCAGGAAATTCTGCTGGCCGACCTCCCAGTGAATCTTCTTGATCCTGGTCATTTCGGCATCGCTGATCATGATGTTCTGCACACCGGCCTTGGCAAGCGCGTCGTCTTCCGGCTTTTCCTTGCCCTGGTAATACGCGGGGGCTTCCTTCTCGATCTCGATCATCGTGTCGGTGATGAGCTTCCTCACGTCCGCCGGCAGCTTGTCGTACACCGCCGCATTCATCAGCGCGACGTCAGTGCCCACCCACCAGGACGGGGTGACCTTGTACTTGATTGCGCGCGCGTAGCCGGGGCCGATCACCGCGAGCGCGGGCCAGGCAAAGCCATCGACCACGCCGGTCTCGAGCGCTGTGAGCAATTCCGACGGCGGCACGGTCACAGTTGCCGCACCCAAGCCACGCAAGATCGGGTCGTAGACCGGCGTAGTACGCATCTTGAACCCGGACAGGTTGGCGCCCTGGATTGGCCGCTTGGTATACACGTTGAACCGCATCTGCAAGGGCATGCCGAGCAACGTGACGCCGGCTTTCTCGCGGGTGACCTTGTCCAGTGCATCCACCAGGCCGGCAGCCCGCATCTCGGCGGGCGAAGCGCCAAAGCCCAGCCAGGTCGCATTCAGCTCAGGCAGCGCATTCATGTAGGCGCTCGAGGTCACGACCGTGAAGAAGACGCCGCGCTTGAGCGGTTCGAGCTGCTCGAACGCGGGGAACACTTCCGGCCCGCCGATGTAGTCGATCCTGACCTTGCCCGCGCCCTTCTCGTTGACGCGCTTGATCCAGTCCATGTACGTGTCGACGAAGACCAGGCTCTTGTCCCAGCCGGACACCGCCTTGAGCACCACCGGCCCGCTTTGCGCGTGGGCGGATGACACGGCCGAGGCGGCGAACGCGGCGGCAACAAATGCGAGCACGGTCCTGATACGGTTGTGTTTCATGATTCCTCCTTTGTTGCCCCGGCGCATGCGAGGGGGTGGCTCGCCGGGCCGGGATGCGGCGCACACGCCGCTCCAGAACCCTTGGGTTGATTGACACAGACCTTGCCGAGCCTTCTCCCGTATGTCGGGAAGCCCGAAAATCCGAATTCGGATCCGAATGCTTAGCTAGCTTATTGTTATGCGCCGCGCATCCTACTCGCCGCAAAGTTTTCCTGTCAAGCCTTTTCCTATGCGGCGGCGCACCATGCTGACCCCGCATTGACCACAAAGAAACAGCGCGACTATGCTGGCGAGGCATGCCCCCCGTCGATGACGCAGTAAAAAACAATATGGCAAACGCAGTGACCACCCGCGTTGCACAGGCGTTCCGTCCGCGTTCCCCGACACGCGAGCGCGAGCTCCTGTCGAACACGGCCGCGCCCCATCACAGTCTTGGCTACCTGATCAAGGAGTCCCAGCGGGCATTCACGCGCGCGCTCCAGTCACGTCTCGAACCCTGGGGCATCACGGTCGGCCAGTGGTTCTTCCTGCGTGAACTCTGGGGTGAGGAAGGCCTGAGTCAGCGGGAGCTCAGCCGACGCATGGGCGTGAGTGAACCCACCACCGTAACCGCGCTCAAGCTGATGGTCGAGCGCAAGTTGATCGAGCGACGCCGCAAGGGCGAGGACCGGCGCAGCCTCTACGTGTTTCTCACACCCAGAGGCCGTGCCCTGCGCGACCGCGTGCTGCCCAGTGCGCTGACGGTCAACGACGCCGCCGCGTGCGGATTCTCGGCAAAGGAAGTGACCAAGTTGCGCACGACGCTCGGACGCATGATCAGGAACCTCGAGGACGACCAGGCCTGACCGGGGACCACGCACGGCGCACCGACAGCGAACGAAGGAGCATCCCTCCGTTCGCGAACGTCTGATTCAGCCGGGGAACTTCGGCATCACTTGCTGGCCGACGAGATTCAGCGTGCGGAATGCCTCCTCGTCGGTGCTGCCGCCGAAATTGATCTGCATCGAGGGCTCGCACTCGCCGAAGGTGTCGCGAAGCTGCTGGACCTGCTTCACCACGTCATCGGGCGTGCCGACGAACCCGGAGTTGGTGTCGATGATCTTCTGCGGCGTGGTGGCGAGGATGCTCGCCACCATCTTGTCGTA
>CAMBSA010000358.1 GCA_945869935.1 Bordetella parapertussis
GGATGACGGCATCAATATCGCGAAGGCTGTGCGCAAGATAAGTGACGTACCGATACTCATGCTGACAGGCCGGGCGGGCATTCACTCGAGGGTTAGCGGACTTGAAGCGGGGGCCGATGATTATCTCGTCAAGCCCTATGCGCCCGAGGAACTGATAGCGCGCCTGCGTGCCGTGCTCAGGCGCTCACGGCCCCCGTCGTCCGCCCGGGTTTCAATACGCGGTGTGCGCCTTGGCAAGGCCAGGCTTGACTTCGCCACCGGCGAGCTTGTCGGGCCCAAGGGCATGTCCCATCTCACCGCGAGGGAATCGCGGCTGCTGATCGTGCTTTGCCGAGCGTCGGGTGTGCTGTCCCGGGAAGCCACCTATCGCGAGGTATTCGAGCGCGACTGGGATCCGGGCGACCGCAGCCTCGATGTCCATGTGGCTAATCTCAGACGCAAACTCGAAGCGACCTGCGGCGAGCGATCCGCCATCGCCACCATTCGGGGTAAAGGCTACGAACTTCGGGTCCCTGCCGTCATCGAATCCGGCGACAGCGAGTCCTGACCCCCCCCTACCCGCACGCGTGCGGGTTCCTGCCTTCCATCCGCACGCGTGCGGGTTCCTGCGGTCCACGCAGGCGGACGCCAGCTTAATCTTTCTTAAGCTTCGCGTTCTGCTCCGCATGATGCAATTGCGTTCCTGATCGGAGGGAATATCTCTACGTCGGGCAGGCGCTGTGCTGCCGGGGCAGCTAAGCCCGGAGAATCCGCCCCGAGATTACGGGGCAGCGCTGAAGCTCAAATCGGAATTTCCAGTGCACCAATTGACCGGTCCGCTAGCGTCGCAGCCGCTGCAGATGCGCCCGGGGCTGAAGGTGTTGCTGACCTCGGGCTATGCCAGGATTATCAGGACAAGGCGCACCGCATCCAGCCGTCTGATCCGTCCAAGACCTTTGGCGATAGCTATCCCGTCGGATTGCGAACTTCCCCAGTCGACCGGCATCGCATCCGGAGCCGCATACTCCGTTGCGCACGCGGACAGGGCCTCTTGCAGCGGCACCGTGTCCACGCGAAAGCCCTCCGGGACGAGCATCAGTCGCAGAAGGTCGGCGGTCGGCGCACGGTCCGTGGCGACAAGCAATGACCGCCCGGCGCGCGCATTCGCCGCGATCGACTCGCACATGACGCCGGCCAGCTGGCGCGCGAAGCTGATATGAAAGCCGGTGCGTCGCAATTGCCCCACTGCCTTGGCCGCCTCGCTGTCGAGCCGAGAGTCGTCGGAATCGACCGACAACGGTTGCCAGCTGCGCGCATTGACCAGTCCCCTGTCGTGCAACTGGGCGAGCATGCACACTGCCCCCGCGCTGCGCATCTGCCGTCCGGCAGCGATTTTTTCCAGCACCCCGCGCTCGGAGACCGAGGGCGGGGGGCGCGGTCTATGCGAGTACCGAGCGTCCGGCCTCGCGGATGACATAGTCGCGCAAGCGCAGCGACGCCGTCCCGGGCTGCCTTTTTGCGCGTTCTTTCATGCGCAGGACGCGCGGGTGATCGCATCGATCAGTGCGCCGATTTTCAAGCGTATCGCCCGGCTGCTCGCCTGAGCGGATCCATGGATGACTTCGTCGGCCTCGATCGCGTGCTTGGCGGCCGAGTCGAGTCCGTACGATGGCGCGGTGGAGGCAATGGTGGCGAATTCGAGCGAAAGGCGGCGAAGCAGTGCTGCATCGCTCGCGCCGGACCCGATGGCCTCCGCCGCGGCCATCATCCCTGCAAGCTTGCCTGCAAGGCGTGCCAGGTATTCGGATCGGGCCGGAGGAGATCCGCTCCCGAGGCCGTTGCCGATCGACGTCAACTCTCCGATGCCGTTCTCGGGCGTGCGCACGCGTCTGCTCCTAGGCGACGGCAGGGAAGTGCAGCCGCACCACGCAGCCCGCACCGGGTGACGATTCGATGTCCAGGGCGCCGCCGCTGCGGACCATGAATCCGTTGACCTCGCTCAACCCGAGTCCGACGTGCCCGGGTGATCGCGTGGTGAAAAACGGATCCTGTGCCCGCCTGCGGACTTCCTCGCTCATGCCGGGGCCCGAGTCGCCGACTTCCAGAATGACCCGGGACGGCGCGGCCTGATTGGAAGGCGGGCCGGCATCGGCCCGCACGCGAATGCGGATGGTTCCGGTGTCGGGCATCGCATCGCAGGCGTTCTCCATGAGGCGGGTGAGCGCGGCGAGCAGGTCCTGCGGGTCGAGCCTCACCCAGAGCATCTCGTCGCAGCGCTCGCGTTCCAGGTGTATCCGTTTCGGAACCAGGTTGGTCAGGATCGGCCATGCATGATCGATCAGCTTGTCCAGCACTTCCGGCAGGCCTGCGGCGCGCATCGTACGCTGCGCGGATTCGCTCAGGCTGCGCGAGATGCCCGCGGCGCGAAGCGCGGCGATGCTCGCCCGGTTCAGGTGCGAGGCGGTCCCGGGGTCCGCTTCGGATTCGATCGCGAGGTCCAGGCTGCCGATGATGATGCCAAGCAGGTTGTTGAACTCGTGGGCGATGCCGCTGGTGAGGGTCGCCACCGTGCGTGAAACATGCTGGTCGAGGCGCTGTCTCTCGTTGAACACCCGTTCGCGTATATCCTCTATGCCCATCCAGAGCACGCGTTTGTCGGTGCTCGGCATGAAGCGCCCGATGACACGGACCGGGATCAGCGCGCCGGCGGAATTGCGGATCGAGGTCTCGAACGGCCCGAGCGTCCCCGAGGTCCTGCCGCCGCCGAGGGACTCGTTGAGCACGCCGGTGAACGCCGTATCGAACATCTCCCGCAACGGGCTGCCGGCGTAGAAAGCCGTCGCGCGGCCGAGCAGCCCCGAGAGCGACGGGCTGACACCGATGATTTTGCCGTCGAGACCGCAGGTGACGAAGCCGGTGAGTTCGCTGCGCCCGGCGGTGTTGTAGATCGCTCTCGATTCCCTGCGCTGCGTGATCGCCGCGAGTTGCGCGCTTACGCGTCCGACAACGCGCGCCGGGTTGAGCGGTTTTTCGATGAAATCGGTCGCGCCGGCGGTCAGTCCCTCGACTTCGGTGGCGACATCATCGTTGGCCGAAATCAGCATCACCGTGCATTGGCAGGTCTGCGGCGCCTCCTTCAGGTTGCGACACAGGACGATGCCCGACATCTCTCCCATGTTCACATCGGCGATCACCAGGTCAGGCGGCCAGGCAAGCGCGATTTCCATGGCCTGCTCGCCGGAGAGCGCGAAGCGCAGCGAGCCCAAGCCCTGCAGCAAATTCGCGAGCAGCCGTATGGTCACGGCGGCATCGTCCACCAGGAGGATCCGATGGCTATCCGCGGCGGATTCCGCGACCGAGGAGCGGATGTCGCGCGCGCTCAGCAGCCGGACCGCGGCGCCGAAATCGAGGGCATTGGCGAACTCGCGAAAGCGGGCGTCGGTCTGCTCGCTGTAGGCGCCGGGCAGGAGGCGGCCGGTCTCGGGGATGAGCGCAAGCGCCGCGGGATCGTTCAGCGCCATCAGCTCGACGAGCTGCGGAAATCGTTGCGACTGCGCCGGCTCGTCTTCCGGTTCAGGCCCGGGCAAGCTGCGCGCCGCCGGCGCGTTGAGCACCGGCAGGCCTTTCACGATCGC
>CAMBSA010000359.1 GCA_945869935.1 Bordetella parapertussis
GAAACGGGATGCCGAGCGGGCCGTGCTCGAGGGCGATCCCCGGATGCCATTCGCGAAACACCAGTGGCGCTTTCGAAGCGATGATCGCGGGGAGAGCGGTCACCGCACCCGAACGGCGCATCTCCGCCAGCAGATGGCGTGCGTCGTATTCGTTCTTGTAGGGCCAGCAGAAGGCGACCACGCCCCGCGCAAGCCGGGGGAACGCCCGGCGCAGATGGCTGTCAATGGACAGACGCATCCGTTCGAGCGCATCCGCCGCTATCGCCTGCCGTGCCGCAATCAGTTCGCTGCGGCGGGTCTTGCGCCATTGGGTGATTTCTTCACTGTTCATGCGCGGATTTTTCAGCCATCACGAAACGTGGTTTTTGACGCAAGCCTTTAATCGGACAGGGAAAATTGCCCTCAATGTGCTAAGATGGCAGGCTCGATGAACGCATTGTCCGAGGCCGTATCCGTAGCGGCCAACTTCCCCGCCGCCTGCGCAGCCCATCCCGCGCCTCGCCCGCGTCACCGCCTGTGTACTCTAGCACTCGCGGTTTTGTCCTCTGTGGTTTGGACCGGCCTGTACCTTGGCGCGGCACCCGCGCAGGCCCAGCCCGCGCGCAGCGGCGATGACTTCTTTCTCATGGCGCGCGATGCGGCGCGCGTCGGCAACCGGCCGCAGCTCGAGCGCATCAGCCATCTGCTGCAGACGCAGCATCCCGATTACCTGCTGAGCTCCTACGTCGAATACTGGCGGCTGCGCGCCAAGCTCGAAGATGCGCCGCTCGAGGGTGTGCGCGATTTTCTCGATCGCAATGCGGGCAGCTTTCTTGCCGAACGCCTGCGCTCGGACTGGCTGAAGGTGCTTGGCAGGAACGAACTCTGGGACGAGTTCCGCCGCGAGCGGCCGAAGCTGGTCAACGAGGACCCCGAGGTTGCGTGCTTTGGCCTGCTCGCGCGCTACCGCAATCGCGACGAATCCGCGCTCGATGAACTGAAAATCACCTGGCTCACGCCGCGCGAACTGCCCGAAGGCTGCGTGCCGCTGGCGGAAGCGGCGTTCGCCGCCGGCCGCTACGGCCAGCGCGATGTCTGGGCGCGGGTGCGCGCGCTCGCCGAGGCCAACATGAATGGGGGCGCGAAGCGTGCGCTTTCCTACCTGCCGCGAACCGAGGCGCCGGATGCAAAGCAGTTCGACCGCGCGCTTGGCGAGTCGGCGAGTTATCTCGCGCACCTGTCCAAGGCGCCCCTGTCGAAGACGCAAATCGGCAAGGCACAGAAGGAACTCGTGGTGCTCGCGCTCGCGCGCGTGGCGCGCAACGAACCGCAGGTCGCGCTCACGCTGTTCGATACGAAACTGCGCGCGCAACTTCCGCAGGACGACCAGGCCTACGTCTGGGGGCAGATCGCCACCTCCGCCGCGCGCCGCCATCTGCCCGAGTCGCTCGGCGGATTCCGCGAGGCGCGGGATGCGCCCTCGGCCGCGCCGCTCACCGACGAGCAGCTTGCCTGGTGGACGCGCATCGCGCTGCGCGAACAGGCCTGGGGCGATGTGCGCGATGCGGTGGACCGCATGTCGGCACAGGGCCGCAGCGACCCCACCTGGATCTACTGGCGCGGCCGCGCGATGAAGGCGCTCGGCCGGGCCGAGGAGGCGAAGGCGCTGTTCTCGAGCATCGCCGCGGAATACAACTTCTACGGCCGGCTCGCGGCGGAAGAGCTTGGCCTTGTCATCCAGCTGCCACCCAAGGCCGCGCCACTCACTGAAGGCGAAATCGCCTCTGCCGCCGATGCGCCGGGCGTGAAGCGCGCGCTCGCGCTGTTCCGGCTCAACATGCGCACCGAGGGCGTGCGCGAATGGAACTGGAACATCCGCACGCTGGATGACCGCAAGCTGATCGCGGCCTCCGAAGTCGCGCGCCGCGCCGAGATCTGGGATCGCGCGATCAACACCGCCGATCGCACGGTTGCGGTCCACGATTTCTCGCTCCGTTATCTCGCGCCCTACCGGCAGATATTCACCGAGAACGCGAAGATGCGCGAACTCGAGGAATCCTGGGTGCTGGGGCTCGTGCGGCAGGAATCGCGCTTCATCACCAATGCGAAATCCACCGCGGGTGCGGCGGGCCTGATGCAGCTGATGCCGGCCACCGCGCAGTGGGTGGCGCGCAAGATGGGCATGAAGGATTTTTCCTTGGCGCGGGTGCACGACGTGGATGTGAACACCGCGCTTGGCACCTTTTACCTTCGCACCGTGCTCAACGAACTCGACGGCCACCCGGTGCTCGCGGCGGCGGCCTACAACGCCGGGCCCGGCCGCGCGCGCCGCTGGCGCGATGCCAAGCCGATCGAAGGCGCGATTTACGCCGAGTCGATCCCGTTCAACGAGACGCGCGACTACGT
The DNA here is from genome assembly GCA_945869935.1 of Bordetella parapertussis. Classification (GTDB taxonomy): domain Bacteria; phylum Pseudomonadota; class Gammaproteobacteria; order Burkholderiales; family SG8-39; genus CAMBSA01. Next base: position 2,386 of record CAMBSA010000359.1, read on the forward strand.
GAAAAAAGTAATGAGCAACACGATGTATTACTCCGCGGTTCTCGGCGGCCAGACCGCGAGCCTGAAGGAGCGCCTCGGCATGGTGGCGCCGCGTCGTGGTGGCGCCGAGGTCGCGCCGGGTCCGGATCCTGCGCCCTGATCCCGTGCCCGTGCGGTGCCCCGCCTGTGCCACCTCTTTTGCCTGGATGACATGAACGATACGAGCAAGCCCGACGTTGCAAAAAATGCGTCGAACGGTTCATCAGACGAAGCCGACTCGCGCACCGTGAACGATGCAGCGACGGAGGCCGCCAACGAGGCCGGCGGGGGGGTGCCGCTGCAGCAGCGCGTGCGCGCCGCGCTGGACTTGCTGGACTCGATCGTCGCCAACCGCGGCCTGCTCGACGAGCTGCCCGAAGCCGATCGGCACCGCCTGCACGGCACGGTGGCGCGCCTGTATCACCCTGATCCGGAAGAGCGCCGGCTGCGGCTCAAGGCCGCCGAGAGCAAGCGCAACGCCGAACGCATCCGGCGCGAGGAGTCGGTGCTGCATAACACCGGCATCCGCGAACTGCGCCGCAGGCCGGTGTTCACCACGCCCAACTACTTTCCGCCGCAGGGCTTCGAGCCGAACGACATCGATCCGCGTCACGACGAGGAAGCGCAGGCGCGGCGCGAGGCGCCCGAGCCGCAGCATTGCTACACCTGCAAGCAGAAGTACACGCTGATCCATCACTTCTACGACCAGCTCTGCCCGTCCTGCGGCGACCTGAACTTCGCCAAGCGCACCGAACTCGCCGATCTGCGCGGGCGGGTGGCGCTGCTCACCGGCGGGCGGGTGAAAATCGGCTACCAGACCGGCCTCAAGCTGCTGCGCGCGGGTTGCGAACTGATCGTCACAACGCGCTTCCCGAGGGATTCGGCGGCGCGTTACGCGCAGGAGCCGGACTTCGCCGAATGGGGCCATCGGCTCGAAGTGTTCGGACTGGACCTGCGGCATACGCCGAGCGTGGAGGCCTTCTGCCGCGAGTTGCTTGCGCGGCGCAGCCGACTCGATTTCATCATCAACAATGCCTGCCAGACGGTGCGCCGTCCGCCGGAGTTCTATGCCCACATGATGGAGGGCGAGCGCGCAGCGCTTGCCGACATGCCCGGGCAGGTGCGAAAACTGCTCGGCAGTTACGAAGACCTGCGCGCAAACAATCGCCTGCCGGGTGCGGCAACGGGAGAGGCAGCGGCCACCGATTCG
>CAMBSA010000360.1 GCA_945869935.1 Bordetella parapertussis
GCCCGTTGGGCACGAGCATCAGCGTGCCGCCGTCAGGCGCAGCAGAGCGCGTGGCATCGACCGCAATCCTGCCCGCGGCACCCGGCTTGTTGTCCACCAGCACCACGCGCCCGAGCGAGTCGCGCATCCGATCGCTGATGAGTCGCGCCAATATGTCGGGCGCGCTGCCCGCGACAAAGCCGATGTTGATCCGGATCGGCTGTTGCGAATGCGCTGCACCCGCAACAACCAGCAATACCAGAACGACCAAGCGGTTCAGCGATTTCATGTCACCCCTCCGGCGTACGTGAACCTACAGCCTGAAACGCCGCCGCCCGAGGACCTCGCCGGCAGCAGGCTCAGGGTATATACACCCACTTGCCGCCTTCGATCTTCACCAGCACCTGCGCCCTGCGGTCGGTGCCGTTGTGGTCCTTGTCGTTCATGCTGAATATCCCCTGCGCGCCAGCGAAGTCCTTGAGCCGCTCGAGGTTGTCGCGCAGGGCGAGCCGGAATGCCGCGGTACCGGGCTGGCCCGCCTTGAGCGCTGCAGGCACCACTGACTGAAACATCAGGAACGCATCCCAGGCGGTCGCACCGAACAGCGACCGGCTGCCCGGACCGAACTTGGCTTCGTAGCGGCGAACGTAAACAAGACCCGCCTGCTTGACCGGGTTGGAATCGGGAAGCTGCTCGGCCACCAGCACCGGCGATACCGGGAACAGGATGCCCTCGAGATCGCGCCCGCCCACACGCAGCACGTCGTTGTTCGCCATGCCCTGGTTAATGTAGATCTGCCCGCGATAACCCTGCTTTTTCAGTTCGGACACCGGCATCACCCCGCTGGTGCCGGAGGCGGAGACGATTACCGCGTCGGGCTTGGCGAGCATCACCTTGAGGGCCTGCGCCACCACACTGGTGTCGTTCGGCGCGTATTTTTCGCTCGCGACCACCGGGATGCCGCGCGCGACCGCGATCTTGGTCATCTCGCTACTGAAGGATTCGCCGAATGCATTGGCATGCATGAAGTGCGCGAGCGTCTTGCCGCCCGCCTTCTGCATGTGATCGAAAATGTAGCCTCCCTGTATCGGCTCGTTCGGCGCTAGCTTGAACGCCCAGCGTCGGTTGCCTTCCGGCGGCAGGATGATCGCGCCTGAACCCGCGAGACTGATCATCGGCGTCTGCGCCGGCCCGATCACCTCCAGCGCCGCGAGTGAAGTCGGCGTCACCGAAGGCCCGAGGATGATGTCGACCTTGTCCTCGTCGATCAGCTTGCGCGCGTTCTTGACCGCGCTCGTGGCATCACTCGCGTCGTCGAGAATCACGAAGCGGATCTTCTGCCCCGCGACCGTCTGCGGCATGATCTCCACCGTGTTCTTTGCCGGAATGCCGAGCGAGGCGGCCGGACCGGTAAGCGATACGATTACGCCAACGGTGATGTCGGCCAGCGCCGGAAGCGGCAGGGTCGCAAGCGTCAGTACTGCGAGTTTCAGAATCGACTTCTTCATCAACACTTCTCCTTTAAATTGGTTTCCCCGGCAGGTACCGGCGTTAGCTTGATTCGATTCAGCTTTCCGGCTTGAAGCCCGAAAGCCTTGCCGCCTCGCCCCAGAGTTCGTAGTCGCGCCGCTGCGCGCGCGCAAGCTCCTCGGGGGATGTGCCGGTGGCGACGAATCCGAGCTTGAACAGTTGATCCTTGCCTTCCTGCGTTCTTACCGCGTTGACCGCCGCCTTGTTCAGGGCGCCCACGAGCGCAGGTGACATCCCCGCCGGGCCATAGACGCCAAACCATGCGGTCACCTCGACATCGAGGCCGCTTTCCTTGAGCGTCGGAACGTCGGGCGTGAAAGGCGTACGCACCGGCCCGGAAGACGCAAGGATTCGCACGCGCCCCGCGCGGTGCATCTCGAGCAGTTCGGTGCAGCTCACCGCGAGCATCGGCACCTGTCCCGCCGCGAGATCCGTCACCGCGCCGGTCGTGCCCTTGTAGGGGATGAGGGTCAGGTCGAGTCCCGCGCGCTGCGCGAAAAGCACACCCGTGAAATGCTGCAGGGTGCCCGCGCCCGAGGACCCGTAACTTGCTTTCTGCGGATTGGCGCGCGCCCAGTCGCGCAGTTCCGCGAGCGTCTTCACCGGCGCACCCGGCCCGGTGGCGATGCACAGGTCCTGGGTCGCGAGCTGGACGATCGGCACGAAATCGCGAAACGGATCGAAGCGCAGTTCGCGGAAGATATGCGGGAACAGGGTCATCGGGCCGCTCGGCACAAGGACCAGCGTGTTGCCATCGGGCGTCGCCGCCTTCACCGCTTCCACCGCCAGCCTGCCCGCCGCACCGGGCCTGTTCTCGACGATCACCGGCCGCCCGAGCACGCCGCGGAACGGCTCTGCCAGATACCGTGCGAGGACGTCGGTCGACCCGCCCGGCGTGAATCCGACGACGATGCGCGCGGCCTGCTGCGCCTGCGCAGTGCCTGCGGCGAAAAGCAACGCTGATGCCAACAGGCTCCTGAATTTCGGCTTCATGTTTCTACCCCCAGACACTGCGTGCGACATCGACCACGAGCCCGATCTTTTTCCATTGCTGCTCGTGCGTGAGACTGTTGCCGTGGTGCGTGCTCGAAAATCCACACTGCGGCGAAAGGCAGAGATTCTCCAGCGGAACATATTTCGCCGCCTCGTCGATCCGCCGGCAAAGCTGCCCGCGATCCTCAAGCTTCGGGCTTTTACTCGTCACCAGACCCAGCACCACCATCTTGCCCTTGGGCATGAAGCGAAGCGGCTCGAACCCTCCGGCGCGTTCGGAATCGAATTCGAGGAAGTAGCCGTCGACCTGCAGGTCGTTGAAAAGAATCTCCGCCACCGGCTCGTAGCCCCCTTGCGCAACCCAGGTGCTGCGGAAATTGCCCCGGCAGGTGTGGGTGGTGATGCGCATGCCTGGGGGACGGTCGGCGATCGAACGGTTGAGCGCCTGAACATAAGTGCGAAGCAGCTCGTCGGGATCGTCGCCCCGCGCCGTCGCGGTCTCGCGAAATTTCGAATCGCAAAGATAGGCGAAGCTGACGTCGTCCATCTGCAGGTAACGGCAGCCGGCCGCGCCGAGTTCAGCGATCTCCTCGCTGTACGCGGCGGCGACGTCCTCCCACATTTCATCGATGTCGGGATAGGCCTCGTCGCTGACCGCACTGCGCCCGCCGCGAAGATGCAGCATGCCGGGCGCCGGGATCGTCAGCTTTGGCACGCTCTTCGATACCGACTTGAGGTAGGCGAAGTGGTCCACGAATACCGGTTTCTTCCGACGCACCCGGCCTGTCACGTGCAATACCGGCGGCTGTTCCTCGGAATTCTGGAAGGCCATCGGCGCCTTCTCGAAAATCGCATCGACGCCCTCAAGCCCGGTGAGGAAATCCACATGCCACCAGTCCCGGCTGAACTCGCCGTCGGTCACCGCCTGCAGTCCGAGCGACTCCTGTCGCGCGACCACCTCGCGGATGCATTTTTCCTGGATCGGCCGGAGTTGATCCGCGGTGATTTCACCGCGCGCAAGCCGGGCCCGCGCCTCGGCCAGTTCCGGCGGCCGAAGCAGGCTGCCCACATGATCGGCGCGAAACGGCGCCCAGTTGCTTTCCGCC
>CAMBSA010000361.1 GCA_945869935.1 Bordetella parapertussis
AGATTGCCACCTGCCACCTCGCGCCGCTGCAGCACCACAAGATCGCGGTGCAGATGGGCCGCGACTTTTCGCTTCGCGATGCGATTCGCCTGGACCAGCTGGTGGGCGAGCGCCAGTCGATCGCGGTCGACCCGACCGGCGATGTCGACGGCTGGCTCAAGGCGCAGAAGGATAAGAAGGACTACAAGCGCCCGGACGCGGATTGAGCACTGCCTGCGCACCGCGTTGGCTCGAGCATCACCGGACGGGATCAGGGTCCGATTCATAACCGCAACGGGGAAACACGATCATGAGGAAACTTCTTTCGCTGTTGTTGTTCTGCATCGCGGCGAGTCTTGCCGCGGGGGTGTCGGCCCAGGGTCAGTATCCGAACAAGCCGGTGAAGTTTGTCGTTTCCTTTCTCGCGGGCGGCGGTCCCGATGTGGTGGCGCGGATTCTCGCGCACGAGCTCACCAACCGCTTCGGCCAGCAGTTCATCGTGGAGAACCGCGCCGGGTCGGGCGGCAGCATCGGCGCGGCCTACGTCGCGAAATCCGCGCCCGACGGTTACACGCTGTTTTTCGCCACCGAGGCGCCGCTGGTCACCAACCCGCTGCTCTACAAGTCGGTGGGCTATGACACGCTCAAGGACTTCGCGCCGATCACCATGCTGGTGAAGACCGCGTTCTACGTGATCGGCTGCCCGAAGCTGCCGGTCTCCAATCTGGCCGAGCTTGCGGCGCACGCCCGCCGGACGCCGACCACCTATGCCTCCACCGGCCACGGCACGACCATGAACCTCGCCGGCGAGATGCTGAAAAAAGGCATGTCCTTCAACATGACCCATGTGCCCTACAAGGGCGTGCCCCCGGCGATGGCCGACATCATGAGCTGCACGGTGGATGTCGGCTTCGGCGCCTACGGCTCGGCGATGCCGCTGATCAAGGGCGGGAAGGTCAAGGCGCTCGCGGTGTCCACCCCCGCGCGCGTGGCGGACACGCCGGAGGTTCCGACCCTGCGGGAGTCCGGCTTCGCGAGCCTCGAGCAGATCGAGTCCTCCTTCAGCCTCGCCGCACCCGCCGGCACGCCGCAGCCGATCATCGACCTGCTGTTTGCCGAGGCGGTGAAGATCATGAAGACCCGTGCGATGAACGACAAGATGACCGAGCGCGGCATCACCGTGCAGCTGAGCGAGTCACCGGCGGATTTCACCCAATGGATCATCACCGCTTCCAAGCGCTACAAGGCGATCATCGATGACGCGAAAATCACCGTCGAGTAAGCCTGCCGCCGCCTGGCAGGATCTGCTCTACGAGATCGAAGCCGGCGTTGCCACGATCACGCTGAATCGCCCGGAGCGGATGAACTCGTTTTCCATGGCGATGGAGGACGAACTGCACCGGGCCTTCGATGTCGCCGATGCCGACCCGAAGGTCCGGGTGATCGTGCTCACCGGCAACGGCATCGCCTTCTGCGCCGGCTACAACCTCGAGCCGTCGAAGGACGGCCGCAACGTGCTCGACCCGGCGGGCAAGCCGCTCGCGGAGTACCTCGAGCACTGGCAGCGCAGCGACGGCTCGCGCTCGGGCAAGTGGACGCACATGTGGCGCCTCGGCAAGCCGATCATCGCAGCGGTGAACGGCTGGGCGATGGGCGCGGGCTTCTGGTACCAGCTTGCCGCCGACATCACGCTCGCCTCGGACAAGGCTGTGTTCGCCCAGCCAGAAGTGCGGCATGTCTCGAATTCGAGCTATCTGTTCACCGCGCTGTGCGGCTGGAAGGCGGCCAACCGCTGGGCGCTCACCGGTGACCACTTCGATGCGCAGGAGGCGCTGCGCATCGGCATGGTGAACCAGGTGGTGCCGCACGACGATCTGATGCGCGAAACCCTTGCGCTTGCGCGCCGCATGGCGCTGGTGCCCGAGCCATCGCTGCGGCTCAACAAGGCAATCGCGATGCAGGGCATGCTCGCCTCGGGCCTGAATTCCGGCCTGTTGCTCGAGGGAACGCTCAGCGCGCTCGCTCATGCCTCGCACAACGACTACCGCGAGAAACTCCTGCGAACCCAGCTCGACGAGGGCATGAAAGCCTTCCTCCAGATGCGCGATGGCCCCTTCCAGCCCGAGCCTATGGGACCGCGTTCGGCAAAAGCAAAGGCCACCGGAGGTGCCTCGAAGAAACGCCAAAGGTGAATCACTTCTGAACGTGATTCGCCCGCTTTCACGCGCCAGTCAAGGACTCGTCCGAAGAATGTTCAACATTTCCATCGACAGGCAGTAATTTTATCCCGCCGCACGGATGGCCTTCAGGCCGCGGCCGAATCGCTCCAGGCCCTGCTCCAGCCGCGCAATCTCGGTCGCAAAGCACCAGCGGATGAAGCCTTCGCCCTCGGGGCCGAAGGCCGCGCCGGGGGCCAGACCGATGCCCGCATCCGTCACCAGCCGCTTGCACAGGTCGAGGCTGTCCTTGAGACCGGCGACGCGAAAGAAGGCGTACATGGCGCCCGGCGGCGACGCGGCCTCGATGCCCTCGATCGCGTTCAGCCGCGGGATGATGAAGTCGCGTGCCCGGCGGATGCGCTCGACGGTGTGCGCCACCACCGGCTCGCCTTTTTCCACTGCCACGATCCCGGCGCGCTGTACGAAGCCGGGCGCGCAGCAGGTGTTGTATTCGATCAGCGTGCCGAGGCCGGTCACCAGTTCGACCGGTGCGGTGATCCAGCCGAGGCGCCATCCGGTCATCAGCCAGGATTTCGAGAACGTGTTCGCCGAGACCACCCGGTCCGTGGCTTCGGCGATGTCGAGGAAGGACGGTGCCGCCTCGCCCTCGCCGCCGTCGAAATACAGGCGCTCGTAGGCGTCGTCGGCGAGTATCCAGGTGCCATTGCGGCGGCAGTGATCGAGTATCGCCTGTTGCGATGCCCGGTCCAGCGTCCAGCCGGTGGGATTGCCGGGCGAGTTGATGATCAGCAGTTTCGTTTCGGGCGTCAGCGCATCGAGCAGGCGGCCGAGATCGAGCGTCCAGCCCGCGGAGGTAAAGTCGAGCGCGACCGTCACTGCCTGCGCGCCCATGATCTTCGGGATCTCCACCAGGTTCGGCCAGACCGGGGTGACAATCACCACCCTATCGCCCGGCCCGGCAAGTGCCTGGGTGACGATCATCAGCGCCGACATGCCCGAGTTGGTGACCACGATCTGGTCCGCCGATGTCGGCCGATGCAGCCGCGACACGTACGCGGCGAGCACCTCGCGAAGCGGCGGGATGCCGAGGTTCTGGGTATAGAAGGTGTCGCCCGCCTCCAGCGCGTCTATGCCGGCGCGGCGGATGAATTCCGGCGTCACCTCGTCCGGTTCGCCGAACCAGAAGGGCAGCACGTCCTTGCGGCCCATGCCGACATTGGCGACTTCACGGATCTTGGAACTGCGAAGGGCGCGGACCGAGTCGCGAGCGGTGAGGGGGAGTGTCATGAGGGTGCCTGCAGTGTCGTGGCGGGTATTTTCGCACGCGAAGGCGACTGACATCGCACGGTAATACTGCGTTCACCGGGACGTCATTTTGGAGCGTTAGCGTGGCTGCTCCTTAAAGGAGCGAACATGAAGAATCATGCAAAGCTTGTATCACTCTGCCT
>CAMBSA010000362.1 GCA_945869935.1 Bordetella parapertussis
GCAGATCACGCCCTGGTTCAGCGGATGCGCCGGATTCCCGTCTATGTATCGGACTTCGCCATCCTTCAGATGCACGCGGATGCCGCAGCGGCAGGCACACATGTAACAGGTGGTGGTTTTTATCTCAGTGCGCGGCTCGGTCGTCAATGCAGCTCCCTGTGATTCATCTGGCTTTTCCGAATATCAATGCCGGCATGCAAGCCTGCTTTCTAAGCTCCAGCACACCTAGCCAAATGTCCTACTATGATTTTATATTGGCTAGCGTTTCCGCATTGCCTTCGAATTTGAAAATAGCGACGTTGCTAATCAAATCAAGCGCAGCTTGCTGAGTCAGCATAGACGTAATATTCAAGCGCGCCAAAGAGGATGGCGGGCTTCCGGTACGCCCCAGGAGTTCGATGCCTATCTTAAAAGCGAGATAGAGCGCTGGGGGAAGGTTATTCGAGAAGGCGGAGTCAGGGCGGATTGAATCTGGCGGCTACTGGGAACCTGCCGACCGCCCGTCCTTGAGCCCCTGTCTTTGTTTGTGCTCCTGATCCGTTGAGCGCCCAAACGATCGCCTATCAATCCACGCTCAGCTTGATTTCCCGGATCAGACTCGTCCATTTGTCCCTGGCGGTGCGAAGCCATATCGTGGACTCCGCCGGCGAAAGGGCGGTCAGAACGAGATCGAAGGCCTGCATTTTTTCCGCGAGTTCTGGCGAGGTCACGGCTCTGCCCGCTTCGCGATGGAGCGTGTCGACGACATGTGCAGGTGTGCCCGCCGGCACCAGCAGCACCCACGAGAATTCGACCTCGAAGCCCGGATATCCCAGCTCCGCCACGGTCGGTGTCTCCGGCGCAATGATGGACCGCTTGCGGCCGGAGTAGGCCAGGCCGCGAAGCTTGCCGGCCCGCACGTGCGGCACCACGGTTGAGGCGATCACCATCGTGCTGTCCACGTCTCCCGAGACGACGGAGCTGACCGCCTCAGGATTGGTCTTGTAAGGGATATGCCTCGCCTGGGTGCCGGTCACCGACTGGAGGTAAGCAAAAGCGAGATGCGAGGGGGTCCCGTTTCCGGACGAAGAAAAGGAGAGTTCGCGCTTGCGGGAAGCGGCCGCGAGCTGCTCGACCGACCTGATGGCGAGCTTCGGGTTGACGACGATCATCTGGCCGAACGTGCCCAGGACCGAAACAGGGACAAAATCCCGTTCCGGATCGAAGTTCAATTTTGCGTACAGCGCGGGATTCACGGTGAATGTCGTGTCGTTTGCGAACAGCACGGTATGACCGTCGGCCACGGACCGGGCTACGGCCGCTGTCGCGATATTTCCGCCCGCCCCCGGACGGCTCTCCACGACTAAAGCCTGCTTCAGGCGCTGTGCCATTTTCTCAGTGATCAGGCGCGCGAAGGCGTCGAGCGGCCCGCCCTGCATCGTGACGATGGCGTGAACCGGCTTAGCCGGGTAGCTTTGGGAAAGTACGGCGGGCGATGTCGCAAGAAGAAAGGCAGCGAGCAGCGCCACGGCGCTCATCCAGCGGCCTGACCCATGTCTTGAATTCGACATTGCGCCCTCCTTGAATGGCTCAGATGGGCAGGTGCGTGAACGCTTCAAGCACCCGGGTCTGCACCGCCACCTTGTGCTCGACGTAGAGCCAGCGGTTTGAATGACGCACCAGCACGTCCTCGTACCGGCCAACCATGTACAGGCTGGTTTCGCCACCTGGCGCCGTACGGTAAAGGGCAAACGCCGATTGCGCACTTGCCCTGTCGTTCTCGAACGTGACCACAGCAGGCCCAACCACATGAAGCCGGCTCGCCGGATCGCGAACATGATCCCTGATTGCCTTCAACTGCCTTTCGAGCAGCGGTCGATCCGCTTTCCACCAGACGGTAGTGCGTCTGAGTTCCGTGCTGTACGCGGCAATCTCGTAGGTAGCGTGCGCATGAAACAGGGCGACCCATGCGTCCAGGTCTTCCTGATCAAGCAGGCTGGCTGTGCGCTGGACCAGATCCTGTATGACCGACTGATCGATGAGGCTTGTGTTCTGTTCTGCCGTCATGACGTATAGGCCGCGTCGGCGAAAGGTGAAGAAGCCGAGCGCTTCATCCGTCGTCCCCATTCGGCGTAGTAGGCGCGCACGCTGATGTCGTCGGTAGGGTTGTGATCCTCTTCGCGCGCAATCACGCTGTAGCGGACCGCGTCCGACCGCATGGCGCGAAACTGCGACTCCACTGCAATGATGTCTTCCGGAAGGTTGCGGCCTGCTGGTCCCCAAAATGTGTTGTGGTGACGCAGGCGGGTTGCGTGCGTTTCGGCATCGTCGCCCCGAACCCCCAGACCTCGCCACTCGATGAGAGTGTGCCCGGGGTCGAGCGGAATCAGGCGGTCCAGTCTCACTACGTTCGAGCGTATGTTGATCATCATGTCGGGAAACAGATTGATCACCCGCATCTCATCGTCGCGCAGTCCGGGAAGCGCATCGCCCGTCACGCCCGAGAATCCGCCGCGGTTGTAGGCGACCGTCGCCTCTCCATCCGACCAGTAGCCGCCATGGCCGTTCGGCAGCATGCGCAGCTTCATGGGACTGGTCTTGCCGAGCACCCAGGGCTGAGTCTTGCGATTCAGCACGTGCAGCATGCTGTGGTAGCGCTCGGTGTTGTTCTCGTTGAAGAGCTTCCAGTTGGTCTTCACCACAGCCTTGTGGAAATGGAAGACCTCGAGAGGTACGGTGCCCATGGGCTGGACGAACGGTTCTATCACCGGACCCAGAAAGTCCTGGAGCGGCTCGACCTCGGGATCGAGGCAAACGAACAGCAGCCCGGCGAACGCCTCGACGCGCACCGGCAGCAGGCCCAGCTCGGATTTGTCCAGGCGTACGGCCTCATAGCCCGCAGGCTTGGCCACGGAACGCAGCGTGCCATCGAGCGCGTAGTTCCATTGGTGATAGAAACAGGTGAACGAGCGCGCGTTACCGGACTCCTCCCGCACCACCTCGGCGGAACGATGGCGGCATGCATTGTGAAACCCGCGCACTACGCCGTCTTCCCCTCGAACGACGACGATTGCGCTGTCCGCCACCTGGGTGCAGCGGTAGTCGCCGGGATTTGCCACTTCACTTTCATGGCACACGAACTGCCATGTTTTCGCGAAAATCTCGCGCTGTTCTTCCCGGAATATCGTCTCGTCGGTGTAGATCCTGTTGTCGACGTAATGTGTATCGGGAAGGTCCGGTTTGCGGTGTCCTGGTTTCATGGGCGTCATGCGCTCCTTCGGATGATCGAACCAACCGGCGCGTGCTGGTTCTCCAGGCAGCGTCCGTTCATCGCGCCGCCGGCTTGGGTGCGGAATCCTTCAACGTGCGAGCGATCGGAGCCCAGCGGGCGATCTCCGCGCGGAAGAACTCCGTGAAAGCGTCGGGATCGAGCTCTCCGACTTCGATGGCTTCGCCAGCCAGTTTGCCGCGCACTTCGGGGCTTGACATCGCAGCGCGCACCGCGGTATTCAGCTTCACGGCGACCGCGCGAGGCAGCCCGGCCGGGCCGGAAATACCGAACCAGGTGGCTCCCGTCAGCTCTTTATAGCCGAGTTCGCCGAACGTCGGCACGTACGGAA
>CAMBSA010000363.1 GCA_945869935.1 Bordetella parapertussis
CCGGACCGACGACGCCCGACCTGTGGATGCTCGGCAGTTCCGACTATGGCGCGCAACTCGCGGCCTATTTCGGCCTGCCCTATGCCTTTGCGTATTTTTTTGCCGAGGGCGTGGGCGTTGAGCAGGCGCTGGATCTGTACCGCAAGAACTTCCGCCCGAGTGCGTTGTACCCGAAGCCCAAGGCCACGATCTGCGTCTGGGCGCTTGCCGCCGACACCGACGAGGAGGCGCAGTGGCAGTTCAAGAGCCGTGAACGCTCGAGCATCGATCGCGATTTCGGCATCCGCCTGCCGCTGATACCGCCCGAGGAAGCCGCGGCGCGGGTGCTCAATCCCGCGGAACAGGCGATATCCGAGCGACTGCGACGCAAGGCGATCATCGGGTCGGCGGCGGCCGTGGCGGACAAGCTGAACGATTTGGCGAAACGCCTCGATCTCGATGAGCTGGTGATCGTTACCTGGACCTACGATCCGGAACCGCGACGCCGGTCGTACGAGCTGCTGGCGGAAGCGTTTTCCCTCCCGAAGGCCGGGTAAAAGTTAAACATTTATTTGAAAAGCCAACGGCCCGTGCGTGAAAGCGGTCGATTGACGTCTATTTCTGGTTCAATTGGCACACGATTCCATGGAGTCATTGCGAGGCGCGCAGCGACGAAGCAATGCCCCGGGGGCCTGTGAGATTGCTTCGCTTCGCTCGCAATGACGGCGCGCTGCGGCCGGATCAGGCCCTCAGCACCGCGATCGTTCGCTCGCAATGACGGCGAGCTGCGGCCGGATCAGGCCTTCAGAACCGCCAATGCAAACAATACCCATGCCGCAAGAAACGCCGCGCCGCCGACGGGCGTGATCGCGCCGAGCACGCGAACGCCGCTCAGCGCGAGCGCGTACAGGCTGCCTGAGAAAATCAGCACGCCGGCCGCCATAAGCCAACCGGAGGCGCGCAGCAGGCCGGATTCGGGCAGGTGGACGGCGAGCAGGCCGACCGCAATCAGGCCGAGCGCGTGATACACGTGGTATTCCACGCCGGTCTTCCAGATCGCAAGCATCTCCGGGGCGAGACGCTCCTTCAGTCCATGCGCGCCGAACGCCCCGAGGGCTACGGCGACCAGGGCGAAGATCGCGCCAATCGCGAGGAACAGGCGCGCAGTTTGCGGCAGGGCGTGTATCAGTTTCAAAGTCATGGCCGGATTGTGGTGCGGGAGAGGGCGGGCCGCAAGCGTGCTTGTCACGCAGGGGTGGCACAATAAGGACATGGGCCTCACACGCATCGCCTCCTTTGACGAACTGCGCACCCGCATCGGCGAGGAAATCGCGGTCGGCGACTGGGTCACGGTCGGGCAGGACGCGATCGACCGCTTTGCCGAAGCCACCGGTGATCACCAGTGGATACACACGGATCCCGAGCGTGCGTTGCGCGAATCGCCTTTTGGCGGCGCAGTGGCGCACGGGTTTCTCACCGCCTCGCTGTTGCCGCGTCTGCTCACCGATGCGATCGAGATGCCGCCGATCCGGCTCGGCGTCAATTACGGGTTCAACCGCCTGCGGTTCACCGCGCCGGTGAAGTCAGGTGCCCGGGTGAGGGCGCGATTCGTGCTCGGTGCGATCGAGGATGTGCCGGGCGGGGTGCAGATCACCTGGAACGTGACTGTCGACATCGAAGGTTCGGACAAGCCGGCGCTTATCGCGCAATGGCTGTCGAGGCGCTACACATGAAGCCGGCGCTGCGAACCTCGTTCCGTTTCTGGCTGCTTGCCTGCGCGGTTTTTTTGCTTGCGGCCTGCAGTGCGATCAAGTTCACCTACAACAACGCCGACACCGTCATTCGGCTCGCGGCCTGGGACTACCTTGATCTGGAAGGCGAGCAGGAGGATGAATTCAAGCTGCTGATCGCGAAGTACATGGAATGGCATCGTCGCGAAGAAATGCCGGTGATCGCGAAGCTCGCGAGCGAAGTGCTGGAGCGAACCAGCCGCAGGATCACGGTGGCCGACGTTTCCTGGGTGATCGAGCAGGGACGCGCCCGATACCGCAAGGCGTCCGCGCGTGCGGCGGTGGATGCCGCGCCGGTGCTCGCGACGCTCAACGACGCCCAGCTCAAGGGGCTGCAGAAGAAATTCGCCAAGACCAATGCAAAATTCGAAAAGGAGTTCATCAGCGGGGACGAGGCGAAGCGGTTCAAGGCGCGGCGCAAGCGCATCGTCGACAACATCGAGGACTGGACCGGTGACCTGACCAACGCACAGGAGGCGCGCATCGACCAGCTCGTGCGCGCGCATCCGCGTTCGGCCGAGCTTCGCATGGTGGAGCGGCTGCGCTGGCAGGCGGAGCTCATCTCGGTGTTGCGCTCGAACCGCGAGCCCGCAGCGCTGGCGCTGCGGCTTGCCGCGGTGTTCTCCGAGCCCGAACGCAGCCGAGGCGAGGAGTTCCTGCGCGAAACAAAGCGCTGGGAGGCGGACCTCGCCCAGATGGTGGTCGAACTGGAGGCGACCCTCACGCCCGAGCAGCGGCGTCGCGCCACCCCTCGTCTGGCCGGGCTCACGAAGGACATCCGCGAACTTGCGGGCGATGCGCCCCGTCCCCAGGCAAAGCTCTAGGCAAGACGCAATGGCGCGACCCGTGGTGGTCTTCTCCCACGCCAACGGTTTTCCCGGCAGCTGTTACCGCCGGATGCATGCCGAGCTGGAGCCGCACTATCCGGTCGCCTACAAGGACCGGCTGGGCCACGATCCGCGCTATCCGGTCACCGACGGCTGGCCGCATCTCGTGGCGGAACTGGTGGACTACATCGAGTCGCTCGGAACCGCGCCGGTGATCGGCGTCGGTCATTCGCTCGGCGGCTATCTCACCTTCATCGCCGCGGTGCAGCGGCCGGATCTGTTTCGCGCCATCGTGCTGCTCGACGCGCCGATCATGAGTCCGTGGAAAGGGACTGCCTTCGCGATGGTCAAGCGCTTCGGCCTCGTGGACCGCGTCACGCCCGCGGGTGCGACGCGGGCGCGGCGCCGGGAATGGCCAAGCGCGGACGCAGCACTGGCGCATTTTCGCGGTCGCGGCGGGTTCCGCGACTTCGACCCGGGATGCCTCGAGGACTACGTCGCCACCGCCATGGTGCCGGGCAAACACGGCCTGCGGCTCGCGTTCGACCCCGAGGTCGAGTATCGGATCTACCGCGGCATCCCGCATGATCTTGCGTATTACCTGCCGCGCCTGAAGGTACCGGCGGGATTCATCGGCGGGACCGGTTCCTACGAATTGCGCCAGGTCGGCCTTGCGCTCACCCGAAGGCACTTTCGGGTCGAACTGATAGACGGCGGGCATCTGTTTCCGTTCGAGAAGCCTCTCGAGAGTGCGCGCGCGGTGCAGGCCATGGTTGACGGACTGCTCGGGGGCCACGCTTGAATCATCGCGTTCTGGTTGCTTTTTTCTCCCTGGTCCTGGCGTTACCGACTCACGCGCAGATTCGCCTGAAGCTGCAGCCTCCCGCCCAGCCCGAGGCGCCAAAGTTGGCGTCGACGCCGCTGGAGGCCTTCGTCCGGGTGCTTCGCAAGGGCGACCTGTTGCTTGCACGAACCCTGCTTGCGGCCGATCGCGGCCTTCTCG
>CAMBSA010000364.1 GCA_945869935.1 Bordetella parapertussis
TTGATGCTCTCGGTGACGCGGGTGGCGGCAAAGGGAATCACCGCGTTGCAGGTGACGCCGGAGCGGCCCATGTCGTGCGCGGCCACCCGGGTAAGCGCGTACATGCCGGCTTTCGCGGCAGCGTAGGCGGACTGCCCGAAGTTGCCGTAGAACGCGGCAGTCGACACCAGGTTGATGATCGTGCCGGGCGCGCGCCCGGCCTTCACCTGGTCGCGCATCGCCGGCGTGGCCGCGGCCATCAGCCGGTAGGTGCCGGTGAGGTTGGTGCGGATCACCGCGTCGAAGGCATCGATGTCCGCCTTGAAGATGAAGCCGTCGCGAATGATCGCGGCGTTGTTGACGATGATGTCCACGCCACCGAAGCGCTCGATCGCAAGCTCCACTGCTTGCTGCGCCACATCTGCGATATCGCCCGCGAGACCGACGGAATCGGCCGAATGCGCGCCGACCTCTTCCGCGATCTTCGGTTCCACCGGCTCGCCGCCGATCGTGACACCCGAGTCGACGATCACGACCTTCGCGCCGTGGAGCATAAGGTCTTCCGCGATCGCGCGGCCGATGCCGCGCGCGCCGCCGGTGACTATCGCCACCCGTCCTGCAAGTTTTCCCTGGCTCATCCGTTTTCCTCCTGCGCTGCTTACTGGTTGTAGAACGCGTCGGCGTGGATATCTCGCTGCGCGAGCCCTCTGGATTTGAGCATTTCGGTGGCGGCCTCAACCATCACCGGCGGTCCTGCGAGATACGCCTTCCATCCGTCCAGGGTCCGCAGGTCGGCGGCCGCCGCGTCATGCACGAAGCCGGTACGACGGCCGGGCGAATCGCCCTGCTCCGACAGCACGATGAAATAGCGAAAGTTCGGATGTGCAGCGGCAAGGGCCCGGAGTTCGTTCTCGTGATACACGTCCCGCTCGGCACGCACGCCGAAATAAAGCGCGATCGGCGCGGCATGGCCGCGGGCAAGCAGCGTCTGCAGTATGGACTCCACCGGCGCGAGACCCGAACCGCCGGCGATGAGCAACACCGGGCCTTCGTGCTTGTCGCGCAGATAGGAGACGCCGTGCGGGCCGCTCACCTTGACACCCTCGCCGACCCTGAGCTGCGTGGCGACAAAGGTGCTGGTGCGGCCGCCCGGCATGTGGCGGATCTGGAACGCGAGTTCGTCCTGCTCGGGCGTGTTTGCCATCGAGTAGTGCCGCGCCAGGCCGGGTGCGAACTCGACCTGCGCGTACTGCCCGGCGGAAAACAGGAAGGGGCCGCCTGACTCGACCGTGAGGCGGATTTCGCGGATGTCGTGGGTGAGATCGGTGATGACGGTGACACGGCAGCGCATCACGCGGGAGGGATGGAGCACCACCTCCTCGGAATCCAGCCGGCGCACTTTCGTGTCGCCCCAGACTTGCGTGCGGCAGGCGAGGATCAGGTTCTTCGAGCGTTCTTCGGCGCTCAGCGCATGCTCGGAATACTCGAGTTCGAATATTTCGCCCTCGATGTGCTCGCACTTACAACTGCCGCAGTTGCCGGCCTGGCAGCTGTAGGAGAAGGCGACGCCTGCGCGCAGCATCGCGTCGAGCACCGTTTCGCCGGGTTCTGCGATGACGGTGTCGGTGCTGTCGGCGATGTCAATTCGATGGCTCACGCTGTCCCGGGGTGCGGCTGCCGCGCATGTCGGATGCGGTTGACCGTGTGTTTTTTTACGGTATGCGAAGGCGTGCTACATTAGGCTGGACAATGTTGGAAGTCAAATAGTTTGGGAGCCAAACAAATAGCTCGAGTCCGGAAACAGGCAGCGCGGCCCGCCACCGCCGCGAGGCGCAACAAGTCCGAGGCGATTCCACTTGATCCCGGCCCCCTGCCCGGTCTACTCGGTTACCGGCTGCGCCTGGCGCAGCAGTCGGTGTTCCGCGATTTCGAGCGTTCGGTGGGCACGCTCGGCATCACGCCGGGACGCGCCGGCATGTTGCTGCTGATCGAGGCAAATGCCGGCCTGTCGCAATCGCGGCTGGCGGAGGCGATCGGCCTTGACCGGTCCACGCTGGTCCCGATACTCGATGACCTCGAGAAACGCGAACTCGTCGAGCGCCAGCCCGGCATTGATCGACGTACGAACGGCCTCGCACTGACCACGGCCGGGCGTCGCTTTCTCGGTTCGCTCAAGCGGCATGTGCGCGAACACGAGGACAGGATTGCTGCACGGCTCAGCGCGTCCGAGCGCGAGCAACTCATCGGCCTGCTGGCGCGTTTGTCGGATGCGGGTGGCGGCGCGGCTTGATTGCCGGTTGTTCCTGTCGCACGCACAAATAAAACGGGGTGACCGAAGTCACCCCTTCCATACGGATCCTGCTTCCGAAGCTTCGACTCTTCTTACATGTGGTACGCGGTCTCGCCGTGCGAGTTCACGTCCAGACCTTCGCGTTCCTCTTCTTCCGTCACGCGCAGGCCGACCAGCATGTTGGCAATCCAGAAGGCGAGTGCGGCAACCACGCCGGACCAGACGACGGTGGTGAGTACGGCCTTGGCCTGTGTCCAGACCTGGGCTGCGATCGAGTAGTCGCCTGCGGTGATGACCTTGCCCGTCACCCAGTCGGAGACGAAGCCGGGGCCACCGAGCGAGGGATCGCAGAACACGCCGGTGAGCAACGCGCCGAGGATACCGCCGAGAGCGTGCACGCCGAACACATCCAGCGAATCGTCCGCGCCGAGCATCCGCTTGAGGCCGTTGACACCCCAGAGGCAGACAAAGCCCGCAAGGGTGCCTATCACGAACGCGCCCGGGATGCCGACGTTACCGGCCGCCGGGGTGATCGCCACCAGACCGGCAACCGCGCCGGAGGCTGCGCCGAGCATCGAGGGCTTGCCCTTGAACATCCATTCGCCGAGCGACCAGGAGAGGACGGCGCAGGCGGTGGCGAGGTAGGTGTTGATGAAGGCGAGTGCGGCGGAGTTGTTCGCTTCCAGCGCCGAACCGGCGTTGAACCCGAACCAGCCGGTCCAGAGCAGCGAGGCGCCGATCATGGTCATCGGCAGGTTGTGTGGCGTCATCGCTTCCTTGCCGAAGCCGAGACGCTTGCCGATCATGTAGGAACCCACCAGGCCGGCGATACCGGCGTTGATGTGAACCACCGTTCCACCCGCGAAGTCGAGCGCGCCCCACTGCCAGATCAGGCCGGCCTTGGCGTTCTGCGCATCCACCACGTTGGCTGCGGTGTACGCATCAGGACCGGGCCAGAACCAAACCATGTGCGCGATCGGCGTGTAGGAGAAGGTGAACCAGAGCACGGTAAAGATCAGCACGGCGGAGAACTTCACCCGCTCGGCGAACGCGCCAAGGATCAGGCAGCAGGTGATCGCGGCGAAGGTTGCCTGGAAGGCCACGAACAGGAGTTCGGGGATGGGCGTCGCCTTGCTGAAGGTGGCGGCCATTGCGAATTCGCCCTTGGCAGCGTCGAAGGTGCCGTTCAGGAACAATCGGTCGAATCCGCCGAAGAAGGCGTTGCCCTCGGTGAACGCAAGGCTGTAGCCGTACACGCACCAGAGCACCGTCACCAGCGAGAACACGACGAACACCTGCATCAGCACCGAGAGCATGTTCTTCGCCC
>CAMBSA010000365.1 GCA_945869935.1 Bordetella parapertussis
CTGACGCGGCGTCAGCACGGATTCGACGGAGATCAAGATGAGCATCATGCGCCAGTTCCAGGACACCTCCTATCTCTTCGGAGGCAATGCTCCGTTCGTGGAGCAGCTCTACGAGGACTACCTGGACAATCCCCAGTCGGTGCCGGAGGCCTGGCGCGATTACTTCGACAAACTGCAGCTGCTTCCGGGTTCCGGAGGAGAGTCGGCGGGACGCGACATTGCGCATGCGCCGATCGTCGAATCCTTTGCGCAGCGCGCCAAGCAGGGCACCCTTCGCGCGCTCGCGACCCCGGTCACCGCCGACCCGGATCGCAAGCAGGTCTATGTCCTGATGCTGATCTCGGCCTATCGCACGCTCGGCCACCGCTGGGCGCAGCTTGACCCGCTCAAGCGCCAGCAGCGTCCGCAGATTCCGGAACTCGAGCCCGCGTTCTATGACCTGACTGAAGCAGACATGGAGACGCTGTTCAACACCGGCACCCTCGTCGGACCGGAACGGGCAACGCTGCGGGACATCCTGCAAATCCTTCGCGAGACCTATTGCAGCTCGATCGGCGCGGAGTACATGTATATCTCCGACATGGCGCAGAAGCGCTGGATCCAGCAACGGCTGGAGCCTGTGCGTGGCCGGCCGACGCTGTCGGTCGAGGTGAAGAAGCGCCTGCTCGAGCGCCTGACGGCTGCCGAGACGCTGGAAAAATATCTTCACACGCGCTACGTCGGGCAGAAGCGCTTTTCGCTCGAAGGCGGCGAGACCCTGATCCCGATGATGGACGAACTGGTGCAGCGAGCCGGTGTCCACGGCGTGGAAGAGCTGGTCATCGGCATGGCACATCGCGGCCGGCTCAACGTTCTGGTGAACACCCTGGGCAAGTCGCCCGGGGAATTGTTCTCGGAATTCGAGGGCAAGAAGGTCGCCGAACTCGGCACCGGCGACGTCAAGTATCACCTCGGTTTTTCATCCGACATCTCCACACCGGGCGGACCGGTGCACCTGTCGCTCGCCTTCAACCCTTCACACCTGGAAATCGTCAATCCGGTGGTCGAGGGTTCGGTGCGCGCGCGCCAGCATCGCCGCAAGGATCACAACGCGGACAAGGTGCTGTCCTGCCTGATTCACGGTGATGCCGCCTTCGCGGGGCAGGGCGTGATCATGGAAACCTTCAATCTCGCGCTGACGCGGGGATACGGCACCGGAGGCACGGTCCACATCGTGGTGAACAACCAGATCGGCTTCACCACCTCGGACCCTCGAGATACACGTTCGACCACCTACTGCACCGACGTGTCGAAGATGATCGATGCGCCCATCTTTCACGTAAACGGCGACGACCCGGAAGCGGCGCTATTCGTCACCCAGCTCGCGATGGATTTTCGCAAGGAATTCAAGCAGGACGTGGTGGTCGACCTGGTGTGTTTCCGCAAGCTCGGCCACAACGAACAGGATGAGCCGTTCGTCACCCAGCCGCTGATGTACAAGAAAATCACCCAGCACCCGGGGACGCGCAAATTCTACGCCGACAAGCTGGTCGCCCAGAACGTGGTTGCGGCCGAGGAGCCCGAACAGCTGATCAAGGACTATCGCCAGGCACTGGACGAGGGGCGTTCGACCTCCAGCCCGGTGCTGTCGAACTTCCAGCGCAAGCACGCGGTGGACTGGGCGCCGTTCCTGAACACGAAATGGACTGACTCGGCCGATACCTCCGTGCCGCTTGCGGACCTGCAGCGCCTCGGTGAAAAACTCACCACGATTCCCGAAGGATTCAAGCTGCACCCGACGGTGGAACGGGTGAACCAGGCCCGCCGCGACATGGCCCAGGGCAAGCGCATGCTCGACTGGGGCATGGCCGAGACTCTCGCATACGGAACGCTGCTTGCTGCCGGCTACGGTGTGCGACTCTCGGGGCAGGACTCCGGCCGTGGCACGTTCGCCCATCGTCACGCGGTCCTGCACGATCAGGCGCGCGAAAAATGGGATGCCGGTTCGTTCGTGCCACTGCAACACGTGGCCGAGAATCAGGCCGATTTCGTGGTCATCGACTCGGTGCTGTCGGAAGAGGCGGTGCTCGGCTTCGAATACGGCTACGCCTGCGCAGAACCCAACGAACTCGTCATCTGGGAAGCGCAGTTCGGCGACTTTGCCAACGGTGCGCAGGTTGTCATCGACCAATTCATCACCTCAGGCGAGGCGAAATGGAGCCGCATGTGTGGCTTGGTCATGCTGCTGCCGCACGGCTACGAAGGGCAGGGGCCGGAGCATTCGTCGGCCCGTCTCGAGCGATATCTGCAATTATGCGCCGAGCACAACATCCAGGTCTGCGTGCCGTCCACGCCGGCACAGATCTTCCACCTGTTGCGCCGCCAAATGCTGCGCAACTTCAGGAAGCCGCTGGTCGTGCTCACTCCAAAGTCGCTGCTGCGCAAGCCCGAAGCGGCCTCGAGCCTCAAGGAACTCGCCAAAGGCGAATTCAAGACGGTGATCCCCGAGGTCGATGCGATCGAACCGAAGGATGTAACGCGGATCATCGCCTGCTCCGGCAAAGTGTATTACGACCTCTTGGTCGCCCGACGCGAGCGGCGCCTGGACAACGTCGCGATCATCCGCGTCGAGCAACTCTATCCGTTCCCGCACAAGCAGTTCGCAGCGGAGATCAAGCGCTATCCGAACGCCACCGAAGTGGTGTGGTGCCAGGAAGAGCCGATGAACCAGGGCGCGTGGTACCAGACGCAGCACTACCTGGTGGAAAACATGCGCAACGACCAGAAACTGCATTGCGCGAGCCGTCCGTCGGCCGCCGCGCCTGCAGGCGGTTATTACGCGAAACATAACGAGCGCCAGAAGAAAGTGGTCGACATGGCGTTCGGGAAGTTCAAGGGCTGAGACGCCATTTCGGGTCCGGTGTTTTTCCACGACGTGTCTTGATAGGGCTTTGCTGACAACGGCAGACGTACCCATACCAAGCATCCGGCGCGTTACGCGCTGAGTTTTTGCTGTCCGGCGCGGCAAGGTCAAGCCGAACCCGCCGAAAAACCAAACGGAGCAATCATGCTTATCGAAGTCAAGGTGCCGCAACTCTCGGAGTCGGTTGCAGAGGCGACCCTTCTCGCCTGGCACAAGAAGGAAGGCGAAGCCGTCAAGCGCGACGAGAACCTCGTCGATATCGAGACCGACAAGGTCGTGCTCGAACTGCCTGCACCTGCCGACGGCGTGCTGGTCAAGATCGTTCTCGGCGACGGCGCGAGTGTCACCTCGGGCAGCGTGATCGCCACGCTCGATACCGAAGCCAAGGCAACAGCGTCCGAGTCGGCTCCTGCCCCCGCGGTCAAGCCCGCCCCGGCAGCCGTCGCGCCCACATCCGCCGCGGCTGGTGCGGATGCGCGCCAGGACGCACGCCTGATGCCCGCCGCCCGCAAGATGGTGGACGAGCGGGGCGTGGATCCGAGCAAGATCACCGGCTCCGGCCGCGATGGCCGGATCACCAAGTCCGACGTCGCCGACGCCGCTGCCGCCAAGGCTTCGCAACCCGCGGCCGCCCAGGCCGCTGCGCCGCGTGCCGCGCTTGCGCAGGCACCGTCGCCGGTAAGCATAGACA
>CAMBSA010000366.1 GCA_945869935.1 Bordetella parapertussis
ATCCGTTTCAACACTTCGCGGCCGATCGCGCCGCCGCCTATCATCAGTACATTCATCTTCGTTTTCCTTGGCGTCCTTGGCGACCGGACAAGGATACGAGGGGATGTTCCCCTCGTGCTCCCCTTGTTATGAAGTCCTGATAATTGCGATCAGGACTCACGAGTCTTCGCGCCTTGGCGGTTAATTGAGTGAATCAAGCCTTCGCTGCCTCTTTCCGCACCGGCGGCCCCGCAAACGCCGTCGCGAAGTTGCCGATGGATTTCATGTCCACTTCCACCAGCACCGGCCCGTTTTCGGCGACCGCGGCTTTCAGTGCGGCAGCCATGTCGGCGGTCTTGCTCACCTTCTTATAGGAGAGCTTGAGCGATCGTGCGAAGAGTTCGAAGTCCGGGTTGTGCAGTTCGGTGTACACGCGCCGGCTGCCGTAGATAGCGTCCTGGATGTTGCGGATCACGCCGTAGCCGCCGTCGTTCATCAGCACGATGGTGACGTTCGCCTTTTCCTGCACCAGCGAGGCGAGTTCGCCAACATTCACCATCAGGCCGCCGTCGCCTGAGAGGCAGAGCACCTTGCGGTTCGGCGCGCCCTTGGCCGCGCCGAGCGCCATCTGTATGCCCTGGCCGATGCCGCCACCCATCGCGTGCACGCCGTCGCGCGGCCCGAAGAGTTTCAGGGAACGGTTGCCCCAGGTGCTGTTGCTGAGCGTCACGTCGCGCACCCAGATGAAATCGCGCCCCGCGGCGGCCTGCAGTTCGCCCACCATCGACTCGTACGGTCCGAGGCCCTTGAGCACGATGGCTTCGGCCGCGGCTTTCGCCGCCGCGACATCCTTTTGCAGCGCGGGGTCGATTGCGGTCTTGCCCGCAAGGCGCTTTATGAGACCTTCGAGCACCAGCACCGAATCGCCGCAGACAAAGTCGTCGATCGGATAGGGGCCATCCGCCTGCACCGGGTCGGCATCGACGCGGATCAGCGGCTTCGGAAGTTTCAACTTGTAGGTCAGCGTTTCATTGCTGCGAAGCCGCGAGCCGACCACCAGCAGCGCATCGCAGGTGGCATACAACTCTTCCGCAGGCTTGTGCAGGTTGTAGGCGCCGAGGCTGGCGGGGTGATCTTCCGGCAGGATGCCGCGGCCCTGCACACTGCTCACGAAACCAAAGCCCATCGAAACCAGTTTTTCCGCCGCCGCACGCGCGGCACGCGCGCCACCGCCCAACCAGATCAGCGGGCGCTTCGCCTTTGCGAGGCGCTCGGCGATGCGGTCGAGGTCGGCTTCCGACGGTTTGTTCACCGCGATCGGCAGCGGATCGAAATCGGCCGGCCACGCGGGCAGGGTGGCGAGTTGCACATCGATCGGAATCTCGACGCTCACCGGGCCCATCGGCGGGGTCATCGCGAGCTGCACCGCCTGCTTGAGCACGGGCAGCACGTCCTGCGGCGTCCAGACGCGGAACGCGCGCTTGGAGACGCCCGACATCATGGTGAGCTGGTCGCGCGCCTCGTGGATGTAGCCGAGGTTGCGGTCGAGGTACTGGACTTCGATCTGGCCGGTGAGGTGCAATACCGGCGTGCCGGCGGTCTGCGCCTCGACCATCGAACCGCAGGCATTGCCCGCGGCGGTGCCGGTGCTGGTGATGCCCACGCCGAGGCTGCCGCGCACGCGCGCGTAGGCATCGGCCATGTTGAGCGCGCCCTGTTCACCGCGCGCCATCACGAAGTCGATCGGAGCGGGTTTGCCCTTGGCCGCTTCTTCCACCGCTCGTCGCCCGAAGGCGTCGAGGATCGGCATATTGTGGATGGAGATCACGCCGAAGGCGGTGGTCACGCCGCAGCGTTCGAGAAAGCGGGCGACGACGTCGCCGACGGTGGGGTTCTGGACGGGTGGCATCGGGTGGGTCTCGTCTCGCTGTAGTTTTGATACGGTGATGTAGTGCGGTGTGGTGGTGCCGTGGGCTGCGATGCGAGGTGCTTTGTCAGTGCCAGCCGTCTCAGGCGACGGCGCGCTCGGAGCGATCCGCGACCGGGCGTTTCATCGGACGGTAATTCAGGCGCTCGGACAATTCGGCGGCGGCGGCAAGCACCTGGCTGACCAGCCGGTCGCGCAGGTCCTGCGGTTCGATGCGCGGCTGCAGCACGGTGAGCGAGATCGCGGCGATGACGCGGCCGCTCGCATCGCGTATCGGCGCGGCGATCGCGGAGATACTCGCCTCGAAAAAGGCTTCGCTGATTGCGTAGCCGCGCTGCCGGTCTTCGCGCAGCAGGCGCGCGAGATCGGGCAACGTGCGCGGCGTCTGCGGCGAATGAGCGGGCAGGGTGTGCTCGGGAAACAGGCGCGCAAGCTCGTCCTCCGTCAGGTCGGCGAGGAACAGCCGGCCGAGGACGGTGGCGTGCGCCGGCATGCGCGTGCCGACATGGATGTTGCTCGAGAAGGCCGAAGGCGCCGACACCCGCAGCGCGATCGCGATCTCGCGTCCGTCGCGGATCGCGATCTGGCAGGGCATGCCGGTGTCGTCGCGAAGTTTCTCGAGGATCGGCCGGCCGAGGTCGGTGACTTCGAGCGAGGCGATGTATTCGAATCCGAGGCGCAGCACCGCCGGCCCGAGGCGGTAGATCGTGTCGGTGCGCTCGAGGAAGCCGAGCGACTCCAGCGTCTGGATCAGGCGGAACACGGTGGAGCGGGGAATGCCGAGGCGCCGGCTGATTTCCGGTGCGCTGAGTTGCGTCTGGCTGCGGTCGAAGAGTTGCAGCAGTTTCAGGCCGCGGTCGAGTGCGGGCACGTTGTAGCGAGAGGTATTCATAGCCAGCCGATCTCCCGGGCGAATTCCTCGATCCGGGTGTTTATCTCTTCAGGTGCTTCGACGTAGGAGGCATGTCCGGGACCCTCGATGGACACGTAACGTCCCTTCGGAAACGCCGCGGCAATTGCCTTGCAACCGGCCTCCGGCGTGACGGTGTCCCCGGTGGAGCCAATCACCAGCGCCGGGCCGGCATAACGTGCCGCGTCTTCCGCGAGTCGGCCGCTTGCGAGCATGCGGGCCGCCTGCGCATGCCCATCGGGGCGCAGTTGCGACATGTTCCAGACCACGAGACGCCGCGCTTCGTCGCTCGCCGCGGACGAGACCAGCGCGGCGCCGCGCTTCTCCGCCATGCCGCGCGGGCCGAGGCGGTCCATCAGCGAGAGGCGTGCATCGAGTTTCTCGCGGCGTACTTCTTCGTCGGCGGCACCGTAGCCGCCGGCGGGGTTCATCAGGACGAGTCCGCCGAGCCGCTGCGGATGCGCGAGCGCGAACGAGCCCGCGGTGAGCGCGCCGAGCGAATGCCCGGCGAGCAGGATTCGATCGAGTCCGAGCGCGTCGAGCAGACGTGTGAGGGTGGCCGCATAGTCGGCTGCGACCGGTGCCTCCTGCGGCAAGGCCGGGGATTTGCCGTAGCCCGGCGCGTCCCAGGCGATCACGCGAAAGCGGTCCGACAAGGCTTCCAGCTGCCGGATGAACGAGCCCGACCCCGATCCGATGCCGTGCAGCATCACCAGCGGCCGGCCGCTGCCGGCTTCGCGGTAGGCGGGCAGGCTTGCGTCCACCTGCCTG
>CAMBSA010000367.1 GCA_945869935.1 Bordetella parapertussis
GAGGAACCGCCGCCACACATCAAATTCATTCTGGCGACGACCGATCCGCAGAAAATTCCGGTGACGGTGCTCTCACGCTGCCTGCAGTTCAGCCTGAAGCAGATGCCCGCCTCGGCGATCGTGGAGCATCTGGGCAGGGTGCTGGAGGCCGAGGCGATCAAGTTCGAAGTGCCGGCGATACGCTTGATTGCGGCCTCGGCGCGGGGCAGCATGCGCGATGCGCTGTCGCTGATGGACCAGGCGATTGCCTTCAGTCCCGGCGTTGTCACCCAGGTTGAAGTCTCGTCGATGCTCGGTACCGTCGATGACAGCTATCTGTTTGACATTTTGTCGAGCCTTGCCGCGGGCGATGCGGTCGCCGCATTGGCGATTGCCGACAAGATGGAGGCGATCAACATCGCCTTCGACAGTGCCTTGCAGGAACTGGCGTCGCTTTTGCATCGACTGGCTCTCGCGCAGCGTGCGCCTGCCGCAATCGGTGATGAAGACATTCGCAAACCGGCGATGCTCGAACTCGCGGCAAAGATCGCGGCGGAAGACCTGCAGCTTTACTACCAGATAGCGGTGCACGGGCGGCAGGATCTTCCGTATGCGCCGGATCCCTATGCGGGCTTTACCATGGCGCTGTTGCGCATGTTTGCGTTCAGGCCTGATACCGGGAATGGCGCGGCGGCATCGCCCAGGCAGCAGACCACCGCGGCAGTGCGTCCGAAAGCTCCGGAGAGTGGAGTGGCCACGCCGGTCGAACGCAAGAGTGCGGCCGGTCCTGCGCCGGGTGCCGCATTGGAACTCACCGATTGGCCGCAGGCGGTTCGTTCACTCAATGTCACAGGATTCGCCCTCCAGCTTGCGCAGCAGAGCGAACTGGATGGGGTAGACGGGGATCTGATCAAGTTGCGTGTGCCTGCTTCGGCGCGTCAGATGACCGAGAAAGCCTACCAGGACAAGCTCAGGGCCGGGCTCGAGGAGTATCTCGGCCGGCCGGTCCGGCTGCAACTTTCGGTAGGCGGATCGACGACGAACAGCGCGCAGGACAGGGCGGTAAGCGCGATAGGTCAGGATGTGTTCGTGCGCGAAATGATGGAACAGCTCGACGCAACGATTGTCAATTCTTCGATCAAGCCGGCGAGCTAGCCAGCGGGCAAGAGGCGTGCCCCCCTCGGGGCCAATCAACAAGTCACGGAGCAAGGAATGATCAACAAGGGTCAGCTTTCGGGTCTCATGAAGCAGGCGCAGCAGATGCAGGAAAAGATGCAGCGCATGCAGGAGAGCCTCGGCAGTCTTGAAGTGGAAGGACAGTCGGGGGCGGGTCTGGTGAAGGTTACGATGACCTGCAAGCACGAAGTCAGACGCGTCCAGATCGACCCTTCCCTGCTTGGGGATGATCGGGACATGCTCGAGGATCTCGTGGCCGCTGCCATGAACGACGCAAGCCGCAAGGTCGAGACGACGGTGCAGGAGAAGATGGCCGGTGTGACGGCGGGTCTTCCGATTCCGCCGGGCATGAAGTTGTTCTGATTTAGCTGAGGATGCTCGACATGCGGGCACCACGGGACCGCGCACGACTACGGCAAGCGCGATGAAGTCACCGTCCTCCCTCGAGGAACTGATCGAGTCCTTGCGTTGCCTGCCGGGAGTCGGCCCGAAGGCTGCGCAGCGGATGGCCTATCATCTCCTGCAATACAACCGCGAAGGTGCGCGACGGCTTGCGGTGTCGCTCGGTTCCGCGCTTGGCGCGATACGCCGCTGCACTAAGTGCAATACATTTACCGAGGACGATATCTGCACGGTATGCAGTTCGGCAAAGCGGGATCCATCCCTTCTGTGCGTGGTGGAAACGCCGGCGGATCTGTTGATGATGGAGCAGACGCATGCCTACGGCGGGATGTACTTTGTATTGATGGGGCGTCTGTCGCCGCTCGACGGAATCGGGCCGCGGGAGATCGGGCTTGATGTTCTTGCGCATCGGGTCGCCGACCATGCGGTGAAGGAAGTCATCGTTGCGACCAATTTCACCAACGAAGGCGAGGCGACGGCCCATTACATCGGCGAGTTGCTGAAGGGCAGGGACGTCCGGGTTTCGCGGATTGCCCGCGGTATTCCCGTGGGCGGGGAACTTGAATACGTTGATACGGGCACGCTTGCCCAGGCACTAGTGGAGCGAAGACAGGTATGACTACAGCGAGGAAGCCTCTGGAGGGGCTGAAGGTTCTTGAACTCGGCCAGTTGATCGCAGGTCCGTTTGCAGGGAAGTGCTTTGCCGAATTCGGCGCGGACGTGATCAAGGTGGAGCCGCCAGGCAGCGGCGATCCGCTGCGCAAATGGCGCAGTCTGCACAACGGGACATCACTCTGGTGGTTTGTGCAGAACCGCGCGAAGAAGTCGATCACCGTCGATCTCCGCTTGCCCGACGGGCAGGAGATCGTGCGCAAGCTCGCGGTCGATGCCGATGTGATCATCGAAAATTTCCGGCCTGGCACGATGGAGAAATGGGGCCTGGGTTACGAGGCACTGTCCAAAGTGAATCCGGGACTGGTGATGCTGCGTCTTTCGGGGTTCGGCCAGACAGGGCCGATGCGTGATCAGGCCGGGTTCGGCTCGGTGGGCGAGTCGATGGGCGGCCTTCGGTATGTCACCGGCTTTCCCGAGCGCGCGCCGGTTCGGCCGAATCTTTCCATCGGCGATGCGCTCGCATCGTTACACGGTGTCATCGGGGCAATGATGGCGCTGCATCACCGCGACAAGAATGGCGGCAAGGGGCAGGTGGTGGATGTCGCGCTCTACGAGGCGGTGTTCAACATGATGGAAGGTTCCTTGCCGGAGTTCGACATGTACGGGCTCATCAGGGAACGCACCGGGACAAACCTGACTGGGATCGTGCCGTCGAACACCTATCTCGCCAAAGACGGGCAGCACGTGGTGATCGGCGGTAACGGCGACAGCATCTTCAAGCGGCTCATGCATCTGATCGGGCGAAGCGACTTTGCTGAAGATCCGGCGCTCGCGGACAATGCGGGACGCGCCACGCGCGCCGATGATCTTGATGGTGCAATTGGCGAATGGACGGCGAAGTATCCCGTTGACGATGTCGTTCGCATGCTGAACGAGGCGCAGGTTCCCAACGGGAAGATCTACAGCATGGCGGATATTTCACGTGATCCGCAGTACCTCGCAAGGGAAATGATCCGTACGGTGGCCTTGAACGACGGAACCAAGCTCAAGGTTCCGGGCGTTGTGCCCAAACTGTCGGAAACCCCCGGTGATGTCGGATGGGTCGGGCCGCAGCTCGGCGAGCACACGCAGTCGGTGCTCGAGGGCATCGGCTACAGCAGTGCGGATATCGCTTCGCTCAGGGAGCGGAAGGTCATCTGAGCCGCGATGAACGGCCGCCCGCCGACAGTTCACAAGGGGAGGGGAGCGGCAAGCAATCCCGAGGGGCTCTTTGAGCGGCTGGAGCGGGCGCGGGAAGAGGAGGATCCGTCGGAGAGGTGCGCACCGGACATGAACCTTGTCATCAAGGACGCGTCTTCGGTCATTTCGCGTAACGACTCTCCGGATATTCCTTTCTAGCAGTCGATCA
>CAMBSA010000368.1 GCA_945869935.1 Bordetella parapertussis
AGGGTCGTGCGATTGATACCCAACAGTTTGGCCGCCTGACTCACATTGCCCCGGGTAAGTTTCATTGCCGCCTCGATATACCCCTGCTCCCAGGCCCGGAGGACCTGATCAAGATTAAACCCCCGCTCGCGTTCCAACTGCCGTGCCGCCTGGTCAACGAGTGACTCGGGATTTCCACTTGTTGCCGTCGGCGATTCAGGGGCTGATTCGAGGTCGAGTTCCGGTTCGAGTTCGGTGGAGGATAGGCGTTGCCCGGCAAATTTTGTGGTAAGTCGTATTGCGATATTCCGCAATTCGCGAACGTTGCCTGGAAAATGATATGCATGCCACACCTTTTCCGCGGACTCGTCCAGTGAGAACGGGGATAGTTTCGCCTGATCTGCGTAGAAGCGGCTGTAGTGCTCCAGCAATTGGGTTTTGTCCTCGTCCATCTCCCGCAGCGGTGGCACGCTGATTGTAAATACGGACAGTCGATGGTAAAGGTCGGCCCTGAAATTCCCTTTTCGGATTTCCTGTCGAAGGTCCCTGTTGGTTGCGGCGATGACGCGTGCTTTCGAAAAACGTACCTGAGTTTCCCCCACACGCTGATACTCCCCATTCTCCAGAACACGGAGTAGCTTTGCCTGAAGTTCAAGCGGAAGTTCACCGATTTCGTCGAGGAAAAGCGTTCCGTCGCTTGCATCCTCGAAATAGCCCGATTTGTTTTGCGTTGCGCCTGTGAAAGCACCTTTGACATAACCGAAGAGCGTTGGCTCGACCAGTGTTGGCGCGATCGCGGCGCAATTGAGAGCAAACCAGGGCTTGCTTCTGCGCCAGGAAAGCTTGTGCAGAAGATTCGCCGCGAGCTCTTTCCCGGTGCCCGATTCGCCCTCGATCAGAGCGGGAAAGGGGGAGTCTGCGTATTGACTGATCTGGCTCTTGAGTTTTTGAAGCGCCGGACTGTGTCCAATGAGGGGGGCTGACTCTGCGACCCCGTCGCCTGAAATTTCTGCGGCCCGAAACTGCAGGGCGTGTTGCAGAATTTTCTTAAGGTTTTCCGGATCGCAGGGCTTGGCGACAAATTCCGCTGCACCGAGCGTTCGGGCATGGCGTGCGTTCGCTGCATCGTTCTGTCCTGACAGAACGAGAATTTTCATCGTGGGCGAGTGCGCGAGCAGATCACCGATAAGAGCGAAGCCTTCGTCAGGTCGGTGCGGCATCGGGGGCAGCCCGAGATCCACGAGGGCGAGTTGTGGTGCGTTGTCGAGTTGACGCAGCAGACTCACCGCATGACGCCGGGAGTCGCTTACCAATACCTCGAAATCCTTACCCAAGGCATAGGAAAGGGTATCGGTAATAAGCGAATCGTCGTCGACGATCAAAAGTCTGGGTTTCTCCGCCATTCTCAATGGATCCGTTCGGCTTCAGTTGTTCGGTCGTATATATCGAGGCATTCGAGGAACGCGCTTTCTAGCGACTTTCCGTCGCTTCTTTCGCGCAAATCCAAAGGGACTCCCCACCAAGCAATCTTGCCTTTGTGAAGAACTGCCATATGGTCGCAGATTTCCTCGATATCCGGCAGGGAGTGCGAGGTAAAAAGGACGGTTCTGCCTTCGCTGCGGAGTTCCATAAGGAGGCGTTTGACGCGAATGCGCGCAATCGGGTCAAGTCCACTCATCGGCTCGTCCAGAATGTATATGTCGCGTCGAGACAAAAAACACACAGCGAGCCCCAGTTTCTGGGTCATGCCCTTTGAGAGCGAACGTACCGGTTTTTTCAACGATTCAGGGGACAGTTCCAGTTCTTCGCAAACCGCGTCGACCCGACTCCTGTCGAACGGTTGACCATACAGGC
Organism: Bordetella parapertussis; assembly: GCA_945869935.1. GTDB lineage: Bacteria > Pseudomonadota > Gammaproteobacteria > Burkholderiales > SG8-39 > CAMBSA01. The sequence goes on from CAMBSA010000368.1 coordinate 1,834, forward strand.
CTAGCATGCTGCGAATGAACTCGGAACCACTTAAAAAGTAAGGTGGGGCAAACCGTTCCGGCAAGTAGGCGAGCGTGCTTCTGGATGTCGCTTCTCTAGACGAGATTCCGTTTAACTCTATTGAGCCGGAATCGGGTTCGATGAAGTCGAGAAGGCACTTGATCAAGGTGGTCTTGCCTGCTCCATTGACACCTGCCAAGCCCCAAAATTGCCCGGAAGTGATGTCGAGATCAACTCCGTCAAGCACGGCGGTTCCGCCAAATTGCTTGCGAACCGCCATGAACCGGATCTGTGGTTTGGGAGTCATCCAAATTGCCGCCAAGGTAACGTCACTCATATTACATCGGCGCCTGCGGGGGATGCGTCGGCGGATTTTTGCCGGTGCTGTAAGCAATGTACAATCCTTTTTTCATCAAAATCATTTTACCCAGTGCCTTCTTCCAACATGGTCGAGGTTGATGGCGTCACATTCGGCTACGACTCCAGGCGCCTCATCCTTCGTGACATCAGCCTCGTGATTCCGCGCGGCAGTATCGTTGCGATCATGGGGGGGAGCGGGTGTGGCAAAACCACCACGCTGCGGCTCATAGGCGGTGAACTGCGTCCGAGTCACGGAGAGGTGCGCGTTGATGGGAAATCGGTGAGCGCCATGTCAACTGACGAGCTCTATACGCTTCGCCGGAAAATGGGAATGCTGTTTCAGTTCGGCGCTTTGTTTACTGATATGTCGGCGTACGAAAATGTCGCGTTTCCTTTCAAGGAGCAGACCCGGCTTCCCGAGAGTCTGATTCGCAACCTTGTGATGATGAAGCTGAATGCGGTCGGACTGCGCGGTGCCGCGAACCTGATGCCGTCCGAGCTCTCTGGGGGGATGTCGAGGCGCGTTGCTCTTGCGCGGTCGATTGCGCTTGATCCGATGCTGATGCTTTATGACGAGCCGTTCACCGGGCTCGACCCGATTTCTCTTGGCGTGACCGCACAGCTGATCAGGACCCTGAACGATGCGTTAGGCACAACTTCCATCATCGTGACGCATAACGTCCTTGATGCGCTTGCATTGGTTGACTATGTGTACTTCATGTCGGAGGGGCGGGTCGTCGCCGCGGGCACGCCGGATGAGGTCAAGGGGTCGACGGAGCCATTTGTGCGTCAATTCGTCAGCGCAGAACGAGATGGGCCGGTGCCTTTTCACTACCCAGGGCAGGAATATCGCACCGACCTTCTGGTGTCCAGGATCTGATTGACATGACCGATTTTTTTACAATGTTGGGGTCGTGGGTTACCGGCGCGATCTGGCGGCTCGGATTTGCCAGTCGGTTCTTCTGGTTGATTCTGCGGCACTCGGGCAGCAGTTTTCGAAGATTCCACCTCACAATCAGGGAGATCTATTTCGCCGGGGTTCTGTCACTGATTATTATTCTGGTTTCAGGTTTGTTTGTCGGTATGGTCCTCGGATTGCAGGGCTACGACACGCTGGTCCGGTATGGATCAAGCGAGGCGCTCGGTGTCTTGGTCTCGCTATCCCTGGTTCGCGAACTTGGGCCGGTCGTCGCTGGGCTTCTGTTTGCCAGTCGCGCGGGCTCGGCGATGACGGCGGAAATTGGCCTGATGAAGGCCACCGAACAACTTGCCGCCATGGAAATGATGGCAGTCAACCCGATCGCGCGCGTGATTGCCCCCCGTTTTTGGGCCGGGGTGATCTCGATGCCTCTGCTTGCCGCCCTGTTTTCTGCAATGGGT
>CAMBSA010000369.1 GCA_945869935.1 Bordetella parapertussis
GAATTTCCTGCTTCGGGCATGACGGATGGCGCAGCGATGCGCGTGAATTGGTTGAACCGTCCTCGGCGCCCCCTCGTTGGCCAACCGCAATCAGGCTGCGCAGTTGTCCAAATCCGGATCACCGCGAGGGTTAATACGACGCAAGGATCGAAACATTTATGTTACGCCATACCACCGCGACGCCGGGCTCCGGGATAATGCGTGTCCGGCAACGGCCGAATGCTTCGGTTCGCGCGCCCGTGGATAAAAACGAAAACCGGAATTCGAACTCATGTCCCCCGCCAGCCCTCCCGACCGCGAATCGCGGCTTGTCCCGTACCTGCTCCTGATCGTGGTTGCGCTGTCCTTCGGCGGCAACTGGGTGGTCGGCCGCGCGCTGAACAACAGCGTGCCGCCGTTCGCGATCGCCTTCTGGCGCTGGGTGCTGTCGCTTGCGATCCTGCTGCCCTTCTGCTGGACGCCCATGGTGCGCGATGCGGCGATCCTTCGCCGCTCATGGAAGATCCTGCTCGGCCTCGGTGTCGCGGGCGCCGGCGGCTTTTCGGTGCTTTCCTACTGGGGCCTCAACTTCACCCCGGCGATCAACGGCGCGCTGCTCAATTCCGCTATGCCCTTGTTCATCATCTCGCTGTCCTGGATGTTTTTCGGCCAAAGGATAGTGATGCGCCAGACGATGGGCCTCGCGCTGTCGCTCATCGGCGTGCTCTCCCTGCTCGGCCGCGGTGACCCGGCAGTGCTGCTTGGCATGAAGATGAACATCGGCGACCTGATGATTCTCGGCGGCATGGTGTGCTGGTCGATCTACACCGTGTGCATGCGATTCCGGCCGCAGTCGCTGCATCCGATGAGCTTCCTCTACACCACCATTCTCGGCGGCGCGCTCGCCAGCGCGCCCTTCTACGCCTGGGAAATCGCCGCAGGCCGGCATTTCGTCTGGGACTCCGGCAACACCCTCGGGCTTCTGTATCTCGCGCTCTTCCCCTCGATCATCGCCTTCATCTGCTGGAACTACGGTGTCCGAACGGTCGGGCCGAATGTCTCCGGCCTGTTCCTGCATCTTGTGCCGGTCTTCGGCACCCTGTTTTCGATCTTTTTCCTCGGCGAGCACTTGCAGTGGTACCACGTCGGCAGCGCGCTGCTGGTGTTTGCGGGCATCGCGCTCACGTCCTGGACACCGCGGCGCGCCCCCGATCCCGCACCTGCGGCACGACCGTGAGGAATTCGCCATGAGCGATCCGGCATGAGCGCCGACGTATGACCGACTCCCCGCGCCGCGGATCCGTGCTTGCGGCCTACGCGCTGCTGCTGCTTGCGGCGGCCTCGTGGGGCGGGAACTGGGTGGCGGCACGTTCGGCGATCGGGGAAGTGCCGCCGATCACGCTGGTGTTCTGGCGCTGGCTGCTCGCGAGCGCGCTGCTCGTCGCGATCTCGATTCCGCACCTTCGCCGCGATGCTGCCACGCTGCGCGCGCACTGGCGCGCGGTCGTGGGCCTCGGCGTGATCGGCACCACCGCGTTTTCGATGCTCGGCTATGTCGGCCTCAGTTACACCACCGCGACCAACGCGACGCTGCTCAACGGCGCGATGCCGATCTACCAGATACCGCTCTCATGGCTGCTGCTCGGCCTGACCATCTCGGCACGCCAGGGACTGGGGCTTGTGCTGTCCCTCGCGGGCGTGCTGGTCATCCTCACCCGCAGCGAGCTGTCGGTGCTCACCGGGCTTCAGTTCAACCCGGGCGACCTGATCGTGCTGATGGCGATGTTCTGCTGGGCGCTCTACACCGTGTTCCTGTCGCGCACGCCCAAGGTTCACCCCTTGAGCTTTCTCACCTGCGCCTCGCTGGTCGGCGTGATTTTCATGCTGCCCTTTCTCGCCTGGGAAGTCGCCACCACACCTGCGCCCGACTACACCCCGTCCGGGATCGGGGCAATCGTCTATCTCGCGGTGTTCCCCTCGATCGTGTCCTACCTGTGCTGGAGCGCGGCGGTCAAGCGCATCGGCCCGAACGCCGCCGCGTTTTTCAATCCGACGATTCCCGCCTTCGGCACGCTCTGGGCAATCATCTTTCTCGGCGAGCAGGTGCACCTGTACCACCTCGCCGGCTTTGCCCTGGTGATCGCTGGCGTGCTGCTCAGCTCGAAGCGCTAGCGCATGGGCTGGCTTCGGGACCTTCGCCGTCGGCGGGCGCTGAAAAACACCGAGGTAGACAACGCCCTCTGGCAGGCGACGCTCGACGGCCTGCCTTTTCTCAAGGGACTGAACGTCGAGGAACTTGACAGACTACGCGACCTCGCGGTGCTGTTCCTGCACGAGAAGGAAATGCACGGCGCGGGCGACTTTCCGCTCGATGACCGCATTCGCCTGTCGATTGCGGTGCAGGCCTGCGTGCCGATCCTGAACCTTGGCCTGGATTTCTACGACGGCTGGGTGGGCGTGATCGTCTACCCGGGCGAGTTCCGCGTGACCATGACGGATGTCGACGAGGACGGCGTGGTGCACGAGTTCGAGGACGAACTCTCGGGCGAAGCCTGGCCCGGCGGACCGGTGGTGCTCTCCTGGGCGGATGCGTCGCAGAGCGAGACCGGCTACAACGTGGTGATCCACGAATTCGCGCACAAGATCCACATGCAGCGCGAGGACGCCGACGGCTACCCCCTGCCGCATGCGGACATGGACGCCACCGAGTGGCGGCGGGTGCTGGACGAGGGCTACGAACGGTTGTGCCGGCAGGTCGACGCCGGACGCGCGACGCTGGTCGATGAATACGCCGCCGAACACCCTGCAGAATTCTTCGCGGTGATGAGCGAGATGTTCTTCACCGACTCGGCAGTGCTTGCGCGCGACTGGCGCGAGCTGTATTTGCAGCTTTCCCGCTTCTATCGACAGGACCCGGCCGGCGCGGCCGACACGCCCGCGTAGTTCCGTCCGACCAGTCCCCGCTCAGCGGCAAACACCGGATTCCCCGAACCGGGGCAGAATCGCCCCTGCACCCCAATGTAGGAGAACTCATGACACGCCGCTCCCTGACTCTCGCCTGCGCCCCCTACGACCGCACGCTGCCCCTGTTCGACGGCCGCGTTCGTGCGGAAGGACTGGATCTCAACGTCATCCTGCTGCGCTACGAGGACACCTTCTGGCGGCAACTGCGGCATCAGGAGTTCGACGCATCCGAGATGTCGCTCTCGTCCTACTTCATCGCCAAGGAACGCGGCCCCGACCTGATCGCGATCCCGGTATTTCTGTCACGGGTGTTCCGGCATTCGAGCATCTACGTGAACGCCAATGCCGGCATAAAGACCGCCGCGGACCTGAAGGGCAAGCGCGTCGGCGTGCCCGAATACCAGATGACCGCGGCGCTGTGGATACGCGGCATCCTCGAACACGAGTACGGTGTGCCGCCGTCGGCGGTGCGCTGGTTCAACGGCGGACTGGACGAACCGGGGCGCGAGGAAAAACTCAAACTCAACCTGCCGGCGAACGTGTCTCTGCAGTCCATCCCCAATGACCGCACGCTCAACGACATGCTGGTCAAGGGCGAGCTTGATGCACTCACCACCGCGCGCCCGCCCT
>CAMBSA010000370.1 GCA_945869935.1 Bordetella parapertussis
GATGAAGTGCGCGCCCTTTTGCGCCGACTCGGAAAACAGGATGCCGTTGTTGGCGACGATGCCGACCGGGTAGCCCCACAGCCGCGCGAAGCCGGTGACAAGCGTGGCTCCGTAGTTGGCCTTGAACTCGTCGAACTCGGAGCCGTCAACCAGCCGCGCGATGATCTCGCGTACGTCGTAGGGCTTGCGAGTGTCCTGCGGTATCACGCCGGCGAGTTCTTCCGCAGGATGCAGCGGTTCGCGCGGCTCGGCGATGTCGAGTGACACGGCTTTCTTGCGATTGAGATTGCCGACGATGCGACGCGCGAGCGCAAGGGCATGCGCATCGTTCGCCGCGAGATGATCGGCCACGCCGGAGATGCGGGTGTGCACATCCGCCCCGCCGAGTTCTTCCGGCGTCACCACTTCGCCGGTCGCGGCCTTTACCAGCGGGGGGCCGCCGAGGAAGATCGTGCCCTGATTCTTCACGATGATCGCTTCGTCCGACATCGCCGGGACGTAGGCGCCGCCGGCGGTGCAGGAACCCATCACCACTGCGATCTGCGGGATGGCGGCGGCGGATAGGTTGGCCTGGTTGTAGAAGATTCGGCCGAAATGCTCGCGATCGGGGAAGACGTTGTCCTGCTCGGGCAGGAAGGCACCGCCCGAATCGACGAGGTACACGCAGGGCAGGCGGTTCTGCAGTGCGATTTCCTGCAGCCGAATGTGTTTTTTAACCGTCATCGGGTAGTAGGTGCCGCCCTTGACCGTGGCATCGTTGATCACCACTGCGCATTCCGTGCCGGCGATGCGTCCGATGCCGGTGATGAGTCCCGCGCCGGGCGCCTCATCCTTGTACATCCGGTAGGCGGCGAGCTGCGAGAGTTCGAGAAAGGGCGAGCCGGGGTCCATCAGAAGGCGCAGCCGCTCGCGCGGCAGCAGTTTGCCGCGAGCGACATGCTTTGCCCGCGCGTCGTCGCCGCCGCCCGAGGCGAGCTTTTCCACCGACGAGCGAAGCTCCTCCACCTGCGCGCGCATCGCGGTGGCGTTGGCGAGGAAGTCGGCCGATCGTACGTCGAGCCGGGTGCGGATGACGCTCATGTCAGGCGGCGATCACGTCGGGTCCCGCCCGATCCACTTTTCGATCACGGGCGGCTGGTAGGCGAGGATCGACTCGAGCAGCGACTCGGGCGCGTCGGCGCTGAGCACCATGCCGCGGTGCTGCGGCCGCACGAAGCCTTCGGTCACCATGTGATCGAGCAGGGCGTACATCGGGTTGAAAAAACCGAGCGTGTTCATCAGCGCCACCGGCTTGGGATGAAATCCGAGTTGCGCCCAGGTGAGCACTTCGAAGAACTCCTCCAGCGTGCCGTAGCCGCCGGGCAGGGCGACGAAGGCATCCGCACGGTCGGCCATCATCGCCTTGCGCTCGTGCATCGAGCCGACCACGTGCAGTTCGGTGAGCCCTTTCTGCGCGAGTTCCTTGCGCTCCAGCCGTTCGGGGATCACGCCGATCACGCGACCGCCGGCGGCAAGCGCCGCGCGCGCGACCGAGCCCATCATGCCGATGCTGCCACCCCCGTAGACGAGGTCGATGCCGCGTTCGGCGAGCAGGCGGCCGAGCGCTTCACCCGCGGCGGCGTATTCCGGCCGCGCGCCGGGATTGGCGCCGCAGAACACGCAGAGTGCCCCGAGTTTGATCGTCATCACCAGCCGCCGGTGGCGATCCAGCGCTCGATCTGGTCCAGCCTGTCCGAGCCCCAGAACGGTTCGCCGTCGACGAAGAAGAAAGGCGACCCGAAGGCACCTTTGGCCACCGCCGCATCAACGATCTCGCGGGTGCGGTTCTTCACCGCCTCGTCCGCAAGCGCCGCGCGCACCGTGTCCGCTGCGAACCCGAGCGTCGCGGCCACCGCCACGCTGGTCTCGGGATCGGAGATATCCCGGTCATCTATGAAGTAGACACGGAACAGCGCCTGTGCGAAAGCCTTTGCCCTGGCCGCGTCGGTGGATTCGATCCAGTAGTAGGCGCGAACCGCCGCGGTGGTGCCGGTGGGAAACCGCGTTGGATGCCGGTACTCGACGCCATGGAAGCGCGCATTGCGGGCGAAGTCGCGAAGCGAGTACTCGGCTTTCATCGGGACGTTGACCAGCGGCTGTATGCCTGCCTTCTTGAACGGAACGCCAAGAAGGTAGGGGCGCCAGAGCACCTCGCGGCCGTGTTTTGCCGCGATCGCATCGATCTTCACTGACGCGACGTAGCCGTAGGGCGAGGAAAAGTCGAAATAGAACTCGATCGGTGCTGCCATGGTGCCTCCTTCAGGCGGAGTTTAGCCGCCGATGGGCTGTCGTGCGATGAGCAGGCGCTGGATATCGCTTGCGCCTTCAAGGGGAAGGTACCGGGGGCGACGCCTCCCCCCGGTGGCCCCCAAGCCTGTCGCGAGAGAGGCCGTGGATCATTGACTCGTGAGCCCGCGGGCGATGAGCAGGCGCTGGATATCGCTTGCTCCTTCATAGATCTGGCACACCCTGACATCGCGGTAGATCCGCTCCACCGGAAAATCCGCGAGATAGCCGTAGCCGCCGTGGATCTGGATCGCATCGGAGCAGACGCGCTCGGCGATTTCAGAGGAAAAGAGCTTGGCCATCGAGGCTTCCTTGAGGCAGGGCCGACCGGCGTCGCGCAGCGCGGCGGCGTGATGAGCCATTTGCCGCGCTGCTTCGATCTGTGTGGCCATGTCGGCAAGGCGAAACGCGACCGCCTGATGTTCGATGATCGGTTTGCCGAATTGCCTGCGTTCCCCCGCGTAGGCAACAGATGCCTCGAGCGCCGCACGCGCCATGCCCACCGCCTGCGAGGCGATGCCGATCCGCCCGCCCTCGAGATTGGACAGCGCAATCCGATAGCCCTTGCCCTCGGCACCAAGCAGGTGGTCCGCGGGGATGCGGCAATTGTCGAACACGATCTGCGCGGTATCGGAGGAACGCTGGCCGAGTTTTTCCTCCAGTCGGGCGACGATGTAGCCGGGGGTAGCCGTAGGCACGACAAAGGCACTGATGCCTTTCTTGCCCGCTGCCTTGTCGGTGACGGCGAACACGATGGCGATGTCCGCGTTCTTGCCCGAGGTGATGAACTGCTTGGTGCCGTCAAGAACCCAGTGTTCGCCGTCGCGTCGTGCCGACGTGGTGATCGCGGCGGCGTCCGACCCGGCCTGCGGTTCGGTGAGGCAGAAGCAGCCGAGCAGCGTGCCCGAGGCCAGCGGTCGCAGCCAGCGCGCCTTCTGAGCATCGGTGCCGAAGGCGAGCAGCGGTCCGCAGACCACCGAGTTGTTCACCGACAGGATGGTGGAGGCGGCGCCGTCCGCGGCGGCGATTTCCTCCAGCGCGAGCGAGAGCGATACCGTATCCAGACCCGCGCCGCCCCAGGTCTCGGGCACGGTGACGCCGAACAGGCCGAGCGCCGCCGCACGCTTCAGCGCCTCGCTCGGGAACTGGCCTTCGCGATCGCGCTGCGCTGCGCCGGGCGCGAGCTCGGAGCGCGCGAACTCGCGCACCGAGTCGCGCACCTGTTCCTGTTCGGCGCTCAGGATCAT
>CAMBSA010000371.1 GCA_945869935.1 Bordetella parapertussis
TTCTCGACCATCCAGCCCATTTCGTGCAGGCCGCGGACCATCACGTCGCGCCGGGTCTGGTACTTCATGCGGATTTCTTCCACGCATTCCTGCGGGCCTTCGAGCGCGACGATCGAGGCGACCTGGATCGGCGTGAAGGTGCCGTAATCGTGATAGCTCTTCAGACGCGCGAGCGCCCCGACAAGGTCCTTGTTGCCCACCATGTAGCCGATGCGCCAGCCCGCCATGTTGTAGCTCTTGGACATGGTGAAGAATTCAACCGCTACGTCGCGCGCGCCGGGCACTTCCATGATAGAGGGCGAGCGGTAGCCGTCGAAAGTGATGTCCGCGTAGGCAAGGTCGTGCACCACCCAGATGCCGTAGTGCCGCGCGAGATCGACGATGCGCTCGAAAAACGACAATTCGACGCACTGCGCGGTCGGGTTGCTCGGGAAATTGATGATCAGCATCTTCGGGCGCGGGAACGATTCCTTGATCGCACGCACGAGTTCCTCGAAGAAGTCCACCTCCGGGGTCATGCGCACGTGGCGGATGTCGGCACCGGCGATGACCGGCCCGTAGATATGGATCGGGTAGCTCGGGTTGGGCACGAGCACGATGTCGCCGCGATCGAGCGTGGCCGAGGCCAGATGCGCGATGCCCTCTTTCGAGCCGATGGTGACGATTGCCTCGGTGTCCGGATTGAAGGACGCGCCGTAACGCCGCTCGTACCAGCCGCAGATCGCGCGCCGCAGGCGCGGAATGCCCTTGGATACCGAATAGCCGTGTGTATCACTGCGCTGCGCCGCCTCGACCAGCTTGTCGACGATATGCTTCGGCGTCGGCCCGTCGGGATTGCCCATGCTGAGGTCGATGATGTCCTCGCCGGCATGCCGGGCGGCCATCTTGAGCTCGTTGGTGATGTTGAAGACGTAGGGCGGCAGGCGCTTGATCCGCGGAAAATCCAGCGGCACCGGCGCGAGCGGCTTCGGACGGGAAAGATCGGTCATGGCGGGGGCTATGGTTTTTCGCAATTCCGGACCTGTTCCGGACCGTCATTACGATGCAAAAAGCTATAATACCATCTGATACTTAGCTGCGATTTACCCTGTAGATTCACCCTTTGGATTCACCCTGTACTGATCCTGCCGATGCTGCCCCTGCTTTTGGGCAAATTCCGGACCCGATTGCGGCATTTTCCGGGCCATTTCGAGCCTTCCCCGAGCAAACGATCAAACTTGAAACTCCACCTCGCCACCGCCGCCGGTCAGAACGCGATCACCGCCTACGGTGAGGGCTACGTGACGATCAACCAGACGCGGCACGAAAAGAGCATCGTTGTCACGCCCCACAGGCTCTATACCGAGTGGAACGCCTATGCGTTTGACACGCTCACCCCGGAGCAGATCGCGGAACTGGTGCCGCTTGCATCCGAGATCGTGCTGCTCGGCACCGGCGATAAATTGCGCTTCCCGCGCCCCGAAATCCTCCGCCCGCTGATGGAGGCACGCATCGGGTTCGAGGTCATGGACGTGCGCGCCGCCTGCCGCACCTACAACATTCTGATGGCGGAAGGCCGCAAGGTCGCCGCCGCCCTGCTCCTTGCTTGAACCGGCACGCTGGAAGTCGGTACGCGTGTGCCTCGCGCTGGTGCTCGCGTGCCTTGCGCTCGGCTGGTTCGTCAATCTCGACCACCGCAAACTGATCAAGGCCGACGAAGGCCGGTATGGCGAGATCCCGCGCGAGATGGTCGCCAGCGGCGACTGGCTCACGCCGCGCATGAACGGGTTCAAGTACTTCGAGAAGCCGCCGTTGCAGTACTGGGCCACCGCCACCGCGTACACGCTGTTTGGCGTAGGCGAATGGACGACGCGCCTCTGGACGGCGCTCACCGCGCTCGCCGGCATCGCGCTGGTGTGGCTTGCCGGCAATCGCGCGTTCGGGCCGCCGGTGGGACGTTTTGCCGCGCTCGCGCTCGGCGGGATGTCGCTCTACCAGTTCGTCGGCAGTTTCGTGACGCTCGACATGGGCGTGAGTTTTTTCATGTCGCTCGCGGTGTTCTCGGTGATGCTTGCCCAAATCGACTCCACACCGGAGCGTGAACGTCGGCGATGGATGCTGCTTGGCTGGGCGGGCATGGCCCTCGCCGTGCTGTCCAAGGGACTGATAGGCCTTGTGCTGCCGATCGCCGCGGTCGGGATGTACATCCTCCTGCGGCGCGACTGGGCGGTGCTGGGGCGCCTGTATCTGTTCCAGGGCGGTCTTCTGTTCCTTGCGATTGCCGCGCCGTGGTTCATCGCGGTATCGCTTGCCAATCCGGAGTTCTTCGATTTCTTTTTCATCCAGGAGCACTTCAGGCGCTTCCTCACCAAGCAGCACGGTCGCTACCAGCCCGCCTGGTATTTCATTCCGGTGCTCGTCGCGGGCACCATGCCCTGGCTTCTTGTGGTCGCTGCAGGCGTGTGGAAAGCGGTGCGCGAGCGGGAACCGCGTCGCTTCAATCCCGCGATGTTCCTCACCGTATGGTGCGCGATCGTGTTCCTGTTCTTCTCCGGGTCGAGTTCCAAGCTGGCGTCGTATGTGCTTCCAATCTTTCCGGCGCTCGCCCTGCTGGCGGGACGCTACCTGCCCGCCGCCTCCCGGGGACTGCTCGCGGTGCAGGCGGCAATCGCGGTGATCGCAGGCGCTGCCACGATCTATCTGTCGGGCAAGCTGATCGGCTTTGCGGCGCGTGATCTGCCCGCCGACATGCTTGCCGCGTACGCGCCCTGGGTACAGGCTGCGGGCCTTGCACTCGCGCTCATCGGAACGGTGGCGTTCTGGACCGCGCTGCGCCGCGAAATCATGGTCACCGGACTGTTGCTGACCACCGGCAGCGTGATCTTCATGCAGCTGGTAATCACCGGGCACGAGGCGCTGTCGCCACTCTATTCCGCGTATCATACGATCGATAAAGTGCGCCCCCTTCTGAAACCCGGCGTGCCCTTCTATGCCGTGAACTCCTTCGATCACACGATGCCGTTTTATCTCGGAAGAACGGTGACCATGGTGTCCTACCGTGACGAGCTCGCGGTGCCCATCGGCTGGGAACCGGAAAAATTCATCCCCGATCTGCCCGCCTTCGCCGAAGCATGGAAGCGCGATCGGGAGGCGTATGCATTCTTCGCGGCCAAGGACTTCGAGGAATTCCGCGTCCGCTACGATATTCCCGTCGAAGTACTCGCCTCGGACCCGCGACGCGTGCTGGTCCGAAAACCAGTCAACCCATCGCCGAAACCTGATCCGGAAGTCGCGCGATGAACGCGCTCAGCTTCTCGCTCATTCTCTCCGGTGTTCTGCTCAATGCGGCCGCCCAGTTGCTGCTCAAGGCCGGAACCAACGCGGTCGGCCATTTCGCATTCAGCACAGAAAACCTGATCCCCGTCGGCCTCAAGCTTGCGTTCGAGCCGCACATCCTCGGGGGCATTGCCTGTTACGTGGTCAGCCTCGTGGTCTGGATCATGGCGCTGTCGCGGGTCGAAGTGAGCATCGCCTATCCGATGCTCTCGATCGGTTATGTGATCAACGCGCTGGTCGCCTGGCATTTC
>CAMBSA010000372.1 GCA_945869935.1 Bordetella parapertussis
AATTGGCTCGGATGGATTTTTTGACCATGCGGGGGCAGCGCGCGTGTCAAGCTACTTGTCGCCTCATTCATGCGGCCACCCACTGAGTATCGTCGCGACCCGTATGCGCCTCGATGACACATTCGCGCTCCGGGTTGAGAGTGACCGACCCAACCGGCGACCAATTACGGTCGGGGGAGAACTAACGCGACGGACCCTGTTACAGTGTAATTACGGACTGGAAGAAAGATGTGAGCAGGTCCTAAATCAAATAAACCTAACTAGCGGGGATGTGCATGGAAAGCTCGGTTCGAAAGCTCTCTTTCACCCTCGGAGCCGAGGTGCTGGGCATCGACTTAAGACACCCGGTTGGCGTGCCGCAGTTTCAGTTGATTCGCCGCGCTTTTCTGGAATACGGTTTGTTGCTGTTTCGCGGCCAGGCGCTCGACCGCAAGCAGCACATTGAGTTCAGCCGGCGTTTCGGCGAGCTTGACCGACATGACTCGGTGCCGCGCGACCGCGATCGGGAACACCTGGAAGTGCTGCTTGTCACCAACCGCCCAGCCGCAGATGGGAGTACTCCGCCGTCCGCCTATACGGGGCAGCTGTGGCACTCCGATATGTCGTTCACTCTCGCGCCGGCGATGTGCTCACTGCTTCGTGCCGTGATCGTTCCTCCCGTCGGTGGTGACACACTATTCGCTAACATGGTCGCGGCCTTTGACGCGCTATCGCCCGGCATGCAGCGGATGTTGGCGGACCTGCACGCTGTCCATTCACCCGAACGCAAGAATGCCGACCGCTCGCCAGACTGGGAAGCCGAGAATCGTCGTATCAACCCCCCGGTGGCGCAGCCGCTGGTTCGCGTGCATCCGGAAACCGGTCGACGGGCGCTTTACGTAGGCGAGAAGATTAAGCGCATCGAGGCAATGACTGAGGACGAGAGCAGGCCACTGCTTGACTACTTGATACGCCACGCAACGCAGCCTCGGTTCGTTTACCGGCACGTATGGCGCCAGGACGACCTTCTGCTGTGGGACAACCGCAGCACGATCCACTTGGCGCTCGGGGACTATGATCCAGACGAGGTACGGCATATGGAACGAACTACCGTGCTCGGCACACCGTCGGGTCGAAACGCAGAAGATGCGCCAACCTGACGGGCCGCGCCAACGGCTCCCTGCTGTCACTCACCCTTGATGTTCGCCTCGCGAATCACGCGGTCATAGAGCCGCAGCTCGTCGTCGAGAATTTTTGCGAACGCCTCGGGGGAACTCGAAACGCTGGCGATCGCCTGCTTTGACAACATTTCTTGCACGTTGGGTACCAAGAGCGCCTTGGCGAACTCCGCATTTAGTCTGCGCACGACCGGTGCAGGCGTCTTCGCTGGCACGAAGATGCCGAGCCAAGGCGAAGACAATGCCGGCAGTCCTTGCTCGATCAGCGTCGGCACGTCGGGCAGAACCGGCGAGCGGACCGATCCGAAGGTTGCGAGTGGACGAATCCGGCCAGATTGAATAAACGGCAGAGCAGTTGAGATGCTGATTAACTGGGCCTGCACCTCACCCGATGCGACGGCCATCGTCGCCGGTGCGCCACCCTTATACGGAATGTGCACCATTTCTATCCCCGAGTTGCGCTTGAAGACCTCCATCAGCACGTGCTGCGGACCGCCGGTACCGGTCGAGGAGTAGTTGACCTTCCCCGGATTGGCCTTTGCGTATTCGATCAGATCGCGAACGCTCTTCACCGGCAGCGACGGATTGACCAGGAGAACGTGTTCCGGCACCGCCGCAAGCATCACCGGCGCTAGGTCTTTGCGTACGTCGTACTTAATTGCTGGGTACAGAGCCGGGTTCATCACGATCGCAGCGTGGTCAATCATGATTGTGTAGCCGTCCGGTGCCGACTTCGATAGGAACTCCCCGGCAATCATTCCCGAAGCACCTGGCCTGTTTTCGATGACCACTGACTGTCCAATGCTGTCGGCGATCTTCGCGCCGAGTGCGCGTGCGACGACATCATTGCCACCGCCAGGCGGATACGGCACGACGAACCGAATCGGCTTGGACGGGTATACATCCTGGCCAGACACTGCGCCAGGTACAGAGACCCCCACCATGAGGGTGAGTGCAGCGATCAAAATATTACTTAAAAACATACTATTTCTCCTTGTTAATCGATACCATTTTGGTTATCTCTTGTTATCCCTTGTTATCCCTTGTTGGCGCACCCGATAGGCGCAGGCTGTTCGGATCCTTCACGGCGTCTTCGCGGAAGTAAGGGATACCGTTTCGTGCGGAACCGGGACCGTAGCCACGATCGGCCATCTCATCCGCCATCAAGCGTCCCTGCGGCGTCTTGAGCCAGAGTCGTAGCATCAGCCGCTTCAGCGCAGGATCGTCGCCGTCGACAAACTCCGTGCGAGAGTGAATCGTCGTGTGATCGTTGATGAACTGGATGTCTCCCGGCTCGCTCATGAAGTCGAGCCGCAGGTCGTCGCGTGCCGCGAGAGCGTTGATCAGGTCGATCGTCCGGCGCTCCAGCGGGGTCAGCTCGAGGCCGCGCAGCGTTGCGCCCTGCTCAATATAGCTAGTGTTGAAGCATGAGCTCAGTACGCCGCCGCGCCATGCAAACACCGGCACCCTGTGAGGTGTCACTGGTGCTACCCCGGGCATGTTCTCGCCCTTTAGGCTGTGGTGGAACCCCGCGAGACACTGGGCAAGTTCCTCAGAATGATGTTGCACCATCTCATTCCAAATCGATATCGTGCTGGTCACGCTACTTAGTCCACCCGACTTCGCGCGGCGTACGCATAGAAGACCAACGATGTCAGCATTGTCTGTATGGAACTGCAGCTTCGCACGGGTGTAGTAACCGCGCACATTGTCCTTTCCGTACGCATAACCAAGATTCGACACATGTCCGACGATGATCCCCTCAGCAGTCTGACTGAGTCGCGTCCCCATGTGACTGCCGAGGCCGAGAAACATTGCTGAGATATCGTCGAGACTCTCGTCCGAGACTGGAAAGCCGCGCAGCATTGCTATCCCTCGTCCGTGCTCGATCTCTTCGAAAATCCGTCGCAACTTCAGCGCCACACGCGGAAGCGCGAAGTCTGAGACACTGACTGCCTCCGGAGCAGTTCCCGAATTGCGCAGTTGAAAGAGCGCGGCGCGCAATTCATCACGATCGCGATCATCGAGCTCGAGAATCCAAGAGCGGTCTGAGTACAAGTTTTGGGGCCGCCATGCGCTGGGGTGATCCACGCGCTGCATCACGTTTTCCATACTTTTCCCTCAAGTGCTACCCAAAGCAATCTTGCGACAGTAAGTGTAGTTAGTATTTTCCCAGCGACTCTTTCATTCACTCTAAACGAGTCAACACCAAATCCTTCTAATTTGATTTCGAATGTCAAGAGACGAACATTAAGATTGATCTCACTATCTTCAGTCTAGCATTCATTTTGGGCGACCCAGCACTCTTGAAAGGGGTAGTTTGAGCGCTCGCGAAAACTTGGGCGCAGACTGTTGAAGCCGGGATCAAATTGACCCAGTCTGTGCCGATTTCATG
>CAMBSA010000373.1 GCA_945869935.1 Bordetella parapertussis
GCTGCGCCGAGCGCAATGACAAGCAATGTTTCGTTCATATGTTTTATATGTCCTCTTTGCAAAACATATATATCCGCGGAGTTACAGCCTCATGACGTTGCGTTCGCTGATTCGCAGGCTCGCGGGCAACGAAGACCTGAACTTCCTGCTGACCAACCGGATTCCGCGCCAGCTGCTCACGCGGTTCATGGGCTGGTTCAGCGCCATCGAGAACGCGGTCGTGCGCGATGTGTCGATCGCGATCTGGCGGCTGTTCTCCGACCTCGACCTGAGCGAGGCGAAAAAGTCCTCGTTCCGCAGCCTGCAGGATTGCTTTACCCGTGAACTCAAGGAGGGCGCGCGCAGCGTCGTGCCCGACCCGTCGGTGCTCGCCAGTCCGTGCGACGGGATGGTGATTTCCTGCGGCCGGATCAACGGCGTCAACCTCATCCAGGCCAAGGGTTTCGGCTACACCCTTCTCGATCTGCTCGGCGACGGCCATCTGGTGCAGGAGTACCGCGACGGCCTGTACGTCACGCTGCGGCTGACCTCCACCATGTACCACCGATTTCATGCGCCTCACGACTGCAGCGTGGATCGCGTCACCTATATCTCCGGGGATACCTGGAACGTCAACCCGATTGCGCTTCGCCGCGTGGAAAAGCTTTACTGCAAGAACGAGCGTGCGGTCATACGCTGCCGGCTCGACGCCACCGGACAACTCATCACCCTGGTGCCGGTCGCGGCGGTGCTGGTGGCAAGCATCCGGCTGCATTTCGCCAACGTGCTCTTGCACCTCAAGTATCGCGGACCGAACGAGATTCCCTGCGCAGCGAGGCTGAAAAAGGGTGAGGAGATGGGCTGGTTCCAGCACGGGTCGACCATCATCGTGTTTGCGCCGAAGGGGCTTTCGCTTTGCGGCAACGTCGTGCCCGGTGCCACGGTACGGATGGGCCAGCCTCTGCTCTCGCTGTCGCGCGGCTGATGCCGTACCGGAAAGGCGATTGGCCTCAGAGTTCCTCGATTGCGAGTTCACGGGGGCGCGGCACCGTACGGTTCGGCTCCTCGTCGATGAGCTGCAATGCATCCGGCAGATCGTCGTTCCAGTGGATGAGTTCCATGCGTCCATCGGTGTGCTCGACAATCGCGGTGCAACTGTCGACCCAGTCGCCGCAGTTCATGTACCGGATCCCTCCGATATCCTTGATCGTCGCGGCATGGATATGGCCGCAGATCACGCCGTCGAGGCCGAGATTCCTCGCGTGGCCAGCCACGGTTTCCTCGAATCCGTAGATGAAATCGAGCGCGCCCTTCACCTTGCTCTTGGCGTAGCCGGCGAGCGACCAGTAGCCCGCCACGCGCAGCTTGCGCCGCAGCCAGGACAAGGCAAGGTTGACCCGCACCAGTGCGGAGTACGACATGTCGCCCGCCAGCGCGAGCCAGCGGTGATAGTGGGTGATCTGGTCGAATTCGTCGCCGTGCAGCAGCGCGTAGCGCCTGCCATCCGCGGCAAGATGGGTGGCCTCGCGTACCACCTCGATGTCGCCAAAGCGCATGCCGACGTAGTCCCGCAGTGCTTCGTCGTGGTTGCCGGGCACGAAAACCACGTGCTCGCCGTGCCGCGCGCGCTTGAGAAATTTCTGCACCACGGTGTTATGCGACTCGGGCCAGTAGGTGCCGCGCTTGAGCGACCAGAAGTCGACGATATCTCCAAGCAGGTAGAGTTTTTCCGCCTGGTGCATTCGCAAAAAAGCCAGAAGCCGCCCGGCCTGACAGGCGCGGGTGCCGAGGTGGATGTCCGAGAGGAAAATGGACCTGACCTTGCGCATGCCCTGCGCCGAGTCAGGCATCGCGCTTTCGGCCCACGAAGAGGTAATGCGGCACCCTGAATCCGGGGAGGTAGGGCAGCGCCCCGCGGCGTTCGCTCAGCAGGACGGTTTCCGTGAGCCTCGCGGCGGTGTGCAGGTGTTCGGGATTGAGGCGCACGCCGTCGTGCCCGAACCAGCGGGGCAGGAGCGCACGTGTGAGAGCACCGTGCCTGGCGAAGCCCGCCGGCGGATGCGGCTGCGAGACGTAGAAGTCGACGATGCCGAGCAGGCCGCCGGGACGCAGCATCGCCACGGCGTTCTCCAGTGCCGCCTGCCAGTCCGGAATCATGGTGAGCGAATAGGAGAAGTAGACGCAATCGACCGGATGAGGCGGGCGATACCTGCAGGCATCGGCGTGCACGACCCGGGCAACGTCCGGCCAGCGTCGCGCCCGTGCCCTTGCTACTTCGAGCAGCGCCGGGCAGAGGTCCACGATCTCCACGTACTCGAGCGAGAGCATGCGCGGACCGAGGAAGTCGAGATTTCGGCCGGTGCCGCCGCCGAGTTCGACCACGCGTGCGCCGGGGTGCGGGGCGAGTGCGTCAATCAGGTCGCGGCGTCCGTGCAGCATGCCTTCGCGAAAGGCGTCGTACCGCGACGCCTGCGGCTGGTAGAAGCGTTGCAGGCGGGCCGCATGATCGCCCCTGCCACGCTGGCCGCGAACGAACTGCAGCAGGATGCGCGCATCCGAGAGCGGCGTCATGGCCGGACGTCCGCGATGTGAAGCCCGGCATACGTGTGCACCCGGTCCTGCGGTTCGAGCGAGCGGGCGAAGTCATCATGGAAATGCAGGCGCTGGCGCAGTGCGCCTCCGTCGTCGATCTTCAGCGTCTCGAGGTAGCGGGGTGTCCGGTGCGCGCTGCGGAACAGCACCCGTGCTCCGGGCGCGCTGCGCAGCAGGATCGCGCGCCACTCCTCGGCGAGCGCCTCCGGGGCGTAGGAACTCATCCAGTCCATGTGGTCGAGCAGGACGAACTTGCTTATTGTCGTGTCCGCGGTGTTGAGGAACCCGGTGACAGTGCCGGTGTGGATCTCGATGCGTTGCGCAAGTCCCTGCTTGAGTCGCGCAAAGTTGTCGGGTTTCAGGTACTCGGGGCAGCAGCTGCGGCTGTAGGCGCCGCGCAGGTAGAGTGTCCAGAAGTAGTTGTTCGACACCGGCAGCGATCGGAAGACATACTCGATCGCCTCGCGTATGAATCCGGGCACGCCCCCTGCATGTTGCAACTGCACCTCTTTTCTCTGCGGGTGCGGTACGCCGAGCATGCTCAGGGTGATCTGGCGCGACAATGCCCAGTTCATCCCGGCGCCCCAGAGCCGTGTCCGGATTTGACGGTCGTAGATGTCGCGCTGCTCCTCCAGCGAGCGGGCATCGATCAGCTGCATCACCGCCGATCGAAGCGCCGGTCGAAGCGCGAGAAAGGCGCGGAAGATGCGTGCCACCTTGCCGGCGAGTCCCTGGTAGTAGAAGCTCGAGCCCGGGCCGCTGCCGTCGAACCAGTGGTTGCGCCGATCCCAGTATTGCCGAGCGAAAGGCGTAAGCGAGTCGCGCAGACGCGATTGATACAACTGCGTGAAACCCGGATGCCGGCCCGCGCCGAAGACGGCAAAAAAGTCCTCGAATTCGAGCCGCAGGATTCCCGCGATCTTCAGTTCGAGCAACGCGTTCTGTCTCGGGTTCGCGTCCACCGCATGGATCCGTTCCGGC
>CAMBSA010000374.1 GCA_945869935.1 Bordetella parapertussis
CTCACCGTGTATTTCTCTGACGCCAGCTTCGTAACCGCGCCGGGGATCTTTGAGAGCCTTCCTTATGACCCGATCGCCGCGTTCGCGCCCATCGCCAACGTCGCAGCGCTCCCGCTCGCTTATTCGGTCCACCCATCCATCCCAGCTACCACTCCCGCCGAGCTCATCGCCCTCCTGAAGGCGAACCCTGATAAGTACAACTACGGCTCGCCAGGCATCGGAACATTGCATCACCTAAGCGCCGAACTTATCAAGAAGCAGACCGGGATCCGCATGGTCCATGTTCCCGATAAAGGGGCCGCTCCGGCCCTGACCGACCTGATTGGCGGGCAGATCGGGCTCGCCGTCACCAGTTCCACCGCCGCACTGGCCCAGATGACTTCGGGCAAGCTTCGCGTCATCGGCCTGACCAGCCGCGAACGCATCCCTGGCTTCCCGAACGTCGCAACGATGGCAGAGGGCTTACCCGGGTTCGTTGCGACGAACGACCTTTTTCTCCTTGCACCTGCCGGTACCCCAAATGCCACCATTAACCGCTTCAGTGGCGCGCTAAGGGCGGTCCTATCAAGATCTGATCTAGCCGGGGCCTTCGTCGCTCAAGGCGCCATCGTGGAGTGGACCAGTCCCGATGAGATCGCATCTCGCATTGCGCGTGACATAAGTCGGTGGCGCTCCCTTGCCAAGGAAGAATCTATTCGAGCGCAGTAGGTTGACCCCACTCCCGTTTTAGGATGGGTCTATCGTAGAGATTCCGGCTCTTTTTTTGCTCGACCCTGCGGCCCGAGCCCGCAGCGAACGAGCGAGTTCGGCAAGTGTATTGGCCCGACTATCGCCTGTGGGGAAGTGTCTCGTTATAGGCGCTGCCCCAAGTTGCAATTCGCTGCGCACATCCTCCAGCGACAAGAATCAGCTGCTCGGGCCCTCTTGGCGTCGGCAGCGCCAACGGAAATCTCGTCAATGCGCACGGGGTGCGTCGCAGTGGTTCTGACGAGAGCGGGTTTTTCACGTCCACAGCTACCCGTCCAAACAGGTCAATGTCCGGTCGGCGTCAACATTCAGCCAACTAGCGGTAAATAATCTGCGAGCGCAGACCCTACGAAATAGCCTAAGCGCGATCAGGCCATGCGGAGGAGTGCGCAACCATCTGAATGACGGCCTTCCGGAAAGGTCACCCAACGCATTGCGTCGGAAGCGATCGTCCTCTGAAATTCAATCCAACGGTCGCCTTACTCAATATTCCATGGCCCGATCGATTCAAGGGCCGTTAATCGCGTTCAGCTTCGCTAGAACCGTGCGCGGCACAAGACTTAGAGTCGCAAGCCCCTTCATGGAGGCGTCAGGACTTCCTGCCGCCATGTCTCTTAGTCCGATAAATAACTTTCCGGCCGCAGTTTCGGTCCAGAACCAGTCTTGTATATCGGAAGGCGAGCGTCTTCCGGGCTGCGCCCCTTTCGCTTCATAGTAATAAGTCTTCAATTCGTCGGCCGCCAGCTTCAATGCGCCCGCAGCCGTGACATCATTCCGGAAAGGCGCTTTTGGGGTAACCGACAACCAAGAAACCAAGAACTCGCCCAGTTCTGCGGGCGACAAACCTGTGACTCCGAGTGTAGTGCGTCCGTTTCGACGAACCGCGACGCCATGCCAAACCTGGAGTTGCGCTATTTCGTCGGAAAGTCTCTCTTCCAAAGTGCCCTCCGAGCGCATGCGAGGGAAACTTACCGGGCAACTTAATGCATCGGGTATTTCACCCAAATCATTATAGGGGGCTTCCTCGGGGAAGTCCTCCAATACGGGGCCTGAATCCCGCCTCAAGAGATGCAGCGCGGATTGAAGCACACTGCGCTGAAATGGCGCGTCGTTAGGCACCCCAAACGGACGACCGAGCATGAAAGGAACCCAAAGCGCCCGAGGTGGGTTGATCGCCACCGTATGCTCCCGGATCAAGCTGATCGACACAGTAGGAATGCCTTCCCGCTCGAGGTAGTAGCCAAGTGCGCTCACGGCGCACGTGCAAACCGGTCAGACCGGTGTTAGCAATACCGCATCAACGTTGTCCGCTTTGAGCAGTGACGCGAGTTCCCTCGCCTTTGGTTCGTATCGGGTGACCTGCGGGATCGCACCCATGAATGAGTAATGGTATGCGGCAAGTGTCCCTACGATCTTGTCGCGCACCAACTCCTTGAGCCTATCTATCGGGAAGACTACATTCCAATCCGATTGAAACCCCGTCCGGTCAAAATTCACGGACGCATGACTCATCACCAAATCGGCGGACGTTACGTCCCCGGGGATGACTCGATAATCAATACCCGCCCCTCCTGTGTCGAACGGCTGGTCTCCGCGTCTGTGCAACCCCGCCGTAGTTACGACTGCAACTCGGCGTTTCGCCAGCGACGGTCCGATTGCCCAAGGACTATCCGCGAATCGGGGCAACGTGGAAATCCGGTCCAGATGACTTGTGCGCTCCGACTCCGGAAGGTCTGCAAGACGTACCATGACTTGGTTCTCCGATTGCCTGCGGTAGAAAGCGGTGTTTCATCCGATCCACGGCGCTGGCGGGCTCGGCCAACGCCAGCGGCTCAGTGAACCGGTCCTCACAGTGCGGATGATGTCGATCGCGCCCCGCGGCAAGCAGCGGTTCGATCTTCGCATCCCCGCTGATCTGGACGTTCGCCGCGCTGTAGTACCCGTTGTCGGCCAACAACCGCTCTACGCTGCCCAATGCCTCTGGCAGGCCGGCAAGCTCTTTGAGCATCGGATCGAGCTGCTGCTTGTCATTGGCAGCCTGCGCCACATTGATCGCCACGACCAGCATGCTCTCGGTATCGACCGCGGCTTGTGCGTTATAGCTTTGCTCGAAACCCGCGCCCTTGGCCTGCATGATGCGCGAGTCGGCATCGGTGAGGTTGATCTGGTCGCTCGGGCGTACAACGGCACTGGGCGGCGTGGGCGGCTTGCCGCCGGGCTTGTTTCCCCTGTGCTCGGTCTTCTCGTCACGCGCTTTCATCTTCGCGTCAAACTCGGCTTTCTCCTGCGCATCGCGCTCGGCAGCGCGCGCTTCGATCTGCGCCTTAGCCTCTCGGATCGCAGCCAGGCGCGCTTCGCGCAGCGCCAGTTCCTGCGGAATGTTCAATCCTTCGGGCAGCGGTTCCTGATCGGCGGCCTCGGCGCGTTCGAGCATCTCCTTGACTTCAGCTTGCAGCTGCGCCTCGATCTTCTGCGCATGCCCGTAGGACAGCGCGCTGTGACGCGAGGCGTTAGCGTGAATCTTCGTCCCATCGAGCGCAATCGTGCCCAGCTTGAGCAACTTCATCTGCCGGGCGATGCACAGCACCTGCACGAACAGCGCCTCGATCTCCTTGAGAAATCGCTTGCGGAACACGCACAACGAGTCGTGATCGGGCTGCTCGTTCGCGGCGATATAGCGAAAGGCAATCGACTCGTGCGTTGCCGCCTCGATGCGTCGGCTCGAATACACCCCCGTCGCGTAGCCATAGATGAGCAAGCCCAGCATCACCGCCGGGTGATACGCCGCCGAGCCGCTGCCACG
>CAMBSA010000375.1 GCA_945869935.1 Bordetella parapertussis
TGATGGGCGAAGACCGCGTCATGCTCGGCTCCGACTACCCCTTCCCGCTCGGCGAACTCTCCATCGGCAAGCTGGTGCGCGAAAGCCAATTCCTCGGCGCCGGCGCGAAACAGAAAATCCTCGGCGACAATGCCGCGGCCTTCTTTAACCTGAAGGGTTGAGCCGATGAGCGCCGCTCCGAACACGACGGGTAACGACGGTCCGTACCTGCGCACGCGCTTCCAGATCGGCGCGGTGTCACTGCAGCGCGTGGTCGAGGCGGAGATGCCGATCCTGCGGCCGGAAGAGGTGTATCCCGACTGCACACCGGAGATGCTCGCCGCCAATCTGCACTGGCTGGAGCCACGCTTCTACGACCGCACGAAGAACCAGCTCATTCTCGGCTTCCAGGGTTTCCTGATCCGAAGCGAAGGCAAGAACATCCTCGTGGATACCTGCGTCGGCGACTGCAAGCGCCGCGCCCGGGTGGAATTCGACAACAAGCGCTGGAACTGGCTGGATCGGCTTCGCGAAGCGGGCGTCACGCCCGAAGAAATCCATATCGTCGTATGCACGCACTTCCATGTGGACCACGTCGGCTGGAACACGCAATTGCAGGACGGCCGCTGGGTGCCGACCTTCCCGAATGCGCGTTATCTCTTCACTCGCGAGGAATGGGACCATTGGCAAAGTGAGGCCGCCCGGCCCGGTCGCGAGCGCTCGGGTGACTACATCGTCGACAGCGTCGAGCCGGTGGTGGCCGCGGGCCTGGTGGATTTCGTTCCGATGGACAAGCGCCTCACGAAGGACGTTGCACTGATGCCCGCCCCCGGTCACACGCCCGGCATGGTGATGGTGGATATCCAATCGGAGGGCAAGCGCGCGATCGTCGTCGGCGACCTGCTCCACACCCTGTTGCAGGTGCGCTACCCCGACTGGAGCACCCGCTTTTGCGCCGATGCCGACCATTCGCGCCGCACCCGCAAGGCGTTTCTGGAACAGTTCGCGGGTACCGGCGTTCTGGTGCTGCCGGCGCATTTCCTGTCGCCGACCGCGGGCACGATCGAGCGCGATGGCAAGGCCTACCGCTTCGATTACGTTGACTGAAAGCGCACCATGAAAAACGAAACGCCCACCCGCAAGTTCCACATCGACGCCCTGCTGCTAAAACTGCCCGGCGTCACCGCGCGCAAGATCAACGGGCTCGATGCCTATTTCGTCAGCGACAAGATGTTCGCCTGCATCAGCGGGGACGGCATCGGACTGCGGCTGCCGGCGGCGACCGCCACCGAACTGCAGTTCTCGCGCGACAACATAAGCTCCTTCTCGCCCGGCGGCGTGGCGAGCACGCGCGAGTGGATTCAGGTCAATCGCGAGGATCCCGCCGACTTCGCGAAGGATGCGGAACTCTTCCAGACCTCGCTTGATTTCGTGAAGGCCTCGCGCAGCCGCTGAAATGCGGACCTGCATCACACTGGCCTACGAAACTCTTGGCGTGCTTCAGGGTTCGGATCGATAATCCTCGTCGGAGGTGCCGCAGCGTGCGGCACGGGAGGAATCGATGAAGACTGCGCAGGTCTCACCAGCGGAAATGGCGGATTACATTGGTCGCTTTTCGGCGTCGAAGCCTTCCCCGACCGATGCGTCGGGACGCAAGCTTTCCTCAGGCGCCCTGCGCCCGGTGCTTGCCGCGGACGGCGCACCGGTCAAGTCCTGGCCCGGCCTGTCGATGACCATCGCTGAATGCCCGCCGGGCTCGGCATCGAACGAAGTGCTGCATCCGCATGCAATGCACACGCTGTTCTGCCTCTCGGGTGAACTCGAAATTGCGGTGGGAGGGACCGTTCCGCAACGCGTCGTGCTGCGACTCTGCGACACGCTCACGCTGCCGCCCGAGGCACCGTACTCGTTTCGCAACACCTCCGGCGCGGACGCGCGCCTGCTGCTGATCGACCAGCTGGACGACTACGGCACCCACACCGTCGGCGCGCTGCCGGTGGGCCACGCCGAATTCCGCCAACTCGTTGCCTACCAGGACTCCTTCAAGGACGTGAACGCCGTCCTCTCGAAGGTGACGATGCAGATCTCGGCGCGCAAGGTGTTCCCGGTGATGATCCCGGGCAACCTCAAGGGCCGCAACGAGGCGGCGCCGCTGCGCGGCTGGCCGGGCGTGTCGCTCTCCTTGTGCGAATGTCCGCCGGGCAACGGCGCGAGTCCGCACATGCATGTCAGCACCCGCGAGCAGTTCGTCTGCGTCAGGGGCACGTTCGACGTGATCTGGGGCGACGACGCGGAGCACAGGCTCGGCCTCGAGCCGCTGGATTTTGTCGCGATGCCGCCGGGCATCATGCGCGGCTTTTGCAACACGTCCGACGAGATGGGCTACCTGCTGGTGGTAATCCAGGGCGATGAGCAGATGACCGACACCACCGCAATCTTTCCCGAGCTGCTGCAGGAGCTCGAGGAAAAGTTCGGCCCCGGCGTGGAAGAGGCGCTCGCGCGGATCAAGATCCGTGTCGATGCCGAACGTTCCTCCGCCCCGCGCCCCGTCACCTGAATGCGCGCCTGACTGCCTGCCTGATCCCGAACGGAGACCCTCAGTGATTCCCTCTCCAGTGAATCCCGCATCTTGCATTCGCGCGCTTGCCGCATGCGTACTTGCCGCCGCGTCGTTCGTTACGACCGCGCAGACCTTCCCCTCCCGCCCGGTGACGATCATCGTGCCCTACGCCCCGGGCGGCGCGAACGACGTGGTAAGCCGCGTGATTGCGACGCACCTGACGACCGCCACCGGCACGAGTTACGTGGTGGACAACCGCCCCGGCGCCTACGGCAACATCGGCGCGGGCATACTCGCAAAATCCAGGCCCGACGGTTACACCATCGGCTACCTCAACGCGATCCACGCGGTGAACAACAGCTTCTTCAAGTCGGTCCCGTTCGACCTTGAAAACGATTTCATACCGCTCGCGGAGATCGGCTATTCGCACGTGATGTTCGTGATGCGCCCGGATGCGCCGTTCAGGACGATTCCCGAACTCATCGCCTATGCGAAAGCCAACCCCGGCAAGCTCAACTACGGCTCGGCCGGCAGCGCGCATCCGATCGAGATGCTCAAGGCGCTCACCGGACTGCAGGTAACCACCGTGCCCTACAAGGGTTTCGCGCCCGCGCTCGCCGACCTGTTCGGCAAGCGGCTGGATTTCCTCGCCGGGGTGAACCTCGACCTGATGCCGCACATCCGCACAGGCAAGGTCCGGCCGCTCGCGATGACCGGCACCACCCGCTACAAGGAACTGCCCGACGTCCCGACGGTCGCCGAGACCATTCCCGGCTTCGATTCGCCGCAGTGGTACGGATTCTTCGTGCCGGTGAAGACGCCGAGCGACGCAGTGGAAGTCCTGCGCACCGAACTGCTGAAAGCGCGCAGCAACCCCGCCGTCGCCGAGCGCCTCACCGCGCAGGGCATGGACATCAGCCCGCGGGGGCTGGAGGAATTCCGCAAGAACCTGCGCGAGGATATCGGCCGCTGGCGCGACATCGCGCGCAAGGGAAACATCCAGTACGA
>CAMBSA010000376.1 GCA_945869935.1 Bordetella parapertussis
CCTGCAGCGCCGCCGAGCGCTGCCTGCTCGCGGTGCTCACCCGCGAGAGCCTCGCGCGGATAATCCTCGAGCAGCCGATTCTCGGCGCAAAGGTTTTGATGGAACTGGTGCTGATGCTCTCGCAGCGTCTGCGCCAGACGAGTCAGAAGTTGTTGCGGTACATGGACCGGGACCGTGAGTAGTTTTCTTGCACGCGACCCCGGATTTCGGAGCCTGAATTTGGACATTGTCCTTCGCGGGGCTTTCGACCGTGTAACAGGACTCTACTTCGCTCGCGGAATATGGCACAATCCCGCGTCCTTTAGCAGGAGGGGTATCGAATGAAAATCGCAAACGGCAAGGATCTCTGGGCGGGGCTGATGTTTCTCGGCCTCGGTCTGGGGTTTCTGATTGCCTCCAAGAACTACAATATGGGTAGTGCGGTGCGGATGGGCCCGGCGTACTTCCCGACCCTTCTGGGCGGGATGCTCGCGGTGCTCGGTGGCATGGTGCTGCTGCGTGCCTTCATCTCGAAGGTTGCGCATCCGGTCAAGGTGTTCCCGTTCCGGACCTGGGTGTTCGTCGCCTTCCTGGCCGTCAGCGCGATCGCCTACTGGGGCGCGGCCGCCATCACCGCGATCCATCCGGTGCTGCATCAGGCGTTTGTCGCTGTCGCACTGGTACTGTTCTTCGCCACCTGGGGGCCGAGGTCGCTTGCGATCATCATGCTGATCACGGTGGTGTACGGCTACGCGCTCAAGCCCTTGGGCATGGTAATCGCCACACTGCTCTTGATCTTCGGATCCGCGGCTGGCGGAAGGGAGTTCAAGTTCAAGGAAGTGACCTACCTGTTTATCGTGCTCGCCCTGTTCTCGGTCTTCGGTTTCATAAAGGGGCTGGGTTTGCCGTTCAACATCTGGCCTGAGTGGAACTAAGACCATGGATCAGCTACTAACAAACCTCGGTATTGGCTTCGGTGTCGCGCTCTCGCTGCAGAACCTCTGGTACTGCCTGATTGGCTGCGTCCTGGGCACGCTGGTTGGCGTTCTCCCGGGCCTCGGCCCGGTGGCAACGATCGCGATGCTGCTGCCGATCACGTTCACCTTGCCGCCGGTCTCGGCGCTGATCATGCTTGCCGGCATTTACTACGGCGCGCAATACGGCGGTTCCACCACTGCGATCCTGGTGAACATGCCGGGTGAAACCTCGTCGGTGGTGACTACCCTGGATGGCTACGCAATGGCCAAGCAGGGCAGGGCGGGACCCGCGCTCGGCATTGCCGCGATCGGCTCGTTCTTCGCCGGCACGGTGGCCACGTTGATCATCGCGGTGGCCGCGCCGCCCTTGGCTGAAGTCGCGCTGAAGTTCGGCCCGGCCGAGTACTTTTCGCTGATGGTGCTCGGCCTGGTTGCTGCGGTCGTGCTCGCGCACGGGTCGCTGATCAAGGCAATCGCAATGGTGATCCTCGGGCTGTTGTTCGGCATCGTCGGCACCGACGTGAACTCGGGCGTCGCCCGGTTCAATTTCGGGATCTCGGAACTGTCCGACGGTATCGGCTTCGTGACGGTGGCGATGGGCATGTTCGGTTTTGCCGAAATCATCACCAACCTCGAGAATCCCGAGGAGCGACGGAATGTAGTGTCCACCAAGGTGTCCGATCTGCTGCCGACAATGGCGGACATCAAGGTCTGCATTGCGCCGATCATCCGTTCGACCATCCTCGGATCGTTCCTTGGCATTCTTCCCGGCGGCGGCGCGCTGCTAGCGTCCTTTTCCGCGTACACGATGGAGAAGAAACTCGCCAAGGACGGCCACACCTTCGGCAAAGGTAACATCAAGGGTGTGGCGGCGCCGGAAGCGGCAAACAACGCCGGTGCGCAGACCTCGTTCATCCCCCTGCTCACCCTCGGCATCCCGTCCAACCCGGTGATGGCGCTGATGATCGGCGCAATGATGATTCAGGGCATCGCCCCCGGACCACAGGTCATGACCGAGCGCCCCCAGTTGTTCTGGGGAATGATCGCCTCGATGTGGGTCGGCAACCTGATGCTCGTGGTCCTGAACCTGCCGATGATCGGGGTCTGGATCAAGCTGCTCACCGTGCCGTATCGCCTTCTGTACCCGGCGATCATCCTGTTCTGCTGCGTCGGTATCTACAGCGTGCAGAACAGCGCGTTTGACGTGCTGCTGACCGCGATCTTCGGTGTGTTCGGCTACGTGTGCGTGAAGCTCGAGTGCGAGCCTGCGCCGCTGATGCTCGGCTTCATCCTCGGACCGCTGATGGAGGAAAACCTGCGACGGGCAATGCTGTTGTCGCGCGGTGATGCCACCGTGTTCTTCCAGCGTCCGATCAGCGCGACCATGCTGATTCTTGCGATCGGTCTGCTTCTGGTTCTCGCGCTGCCGTTCCTGCGCAAGAAACGCGAAGAGGCGTTCGTCGAAGGCTGACAAGGCCGGACGGGCAACAAAGGCGCGGGCGTCCCCCGCGCCTTTTTTTATCCCGAAGCGCGGGCGTCCCCCGCGCTGTTTTCATTCCGGAGCGCGGGCAACCCCCGCGCTTTTGCATTTCCGGAGCCGCGTCGCCGGTGGATGCGGATAGAATCATTCACCTTCTTTCCGCGTGAAAAACATGAACTACGACTGGGTTCCGCCACCAAAGAGAAAGCCGCTTCGCTGGCCGAACGGCAAACGGCTCGCGGTGATCATCACCATCAATTGCGAGTACTGGGATCTGCTCAAGGATTCCGGCGAGCCCTATTACGCCGGCGGCCCGCCGATGCTGCCCGACCCGCTGCCGGGCAACGTGGCCGATTACCCCAACTTCACCTGGCGCGAGTACGGGCTGCGCGTGGGGGTCTGGCGGATGTTCAAGGTATTCGAGCAGGCGGGCGTGCCGCTGTCGTGCACCTTCAACGCCAAGACGATGCTCGAGCGGCCTGAAATTCTCGACCATGTGATGGCGCAGGGTTGGGAAGCGGTGGCGCACAACTACGAGCAGGGCGAGCTCCTCACGCGCTACACCTTCAAGCCCGAGGAGGAGAAGCGCCTGATTCTCGAGACGCTGCGCGTCTACAAGGAGCGCACCGGCAAGGCAGCGAAAGGCTGGCTATCCTCGTCGCTCAGAAGCACGCCGCGCACGCCGGAGATCCTCGCCGAGCAGGGCCTGATCTACTTCTGCGACTACATGAACGACGACCAGCCCTACCTTATCCGCACGCCGCACGGCCCGATCGTCAATACGCCGTATTCCATCGAGATCAACGACTTCACCTTCTTTCACCGCCGGGCGATGAGCAGCCCGGACGCGCTTGCGATGCTCAAGGCGAATTTCGACGAGTTGTACGCCGAGAGCGCCGAAACCGGAAAGATGATGAACATCGGGCTTCACCCGCACGTCTCGGGTCACCCGCATCGCATGGGGATGTTCCGCGAGTTGCTTGCGCACTTCAAGAAACACGACGGCGTATGGTGGGCAACGCGCGAGCAGGTCGCGAGCTGGTATCTCGCCAACCACGCATCGCATATCGATCCCGGCAACCGTTCCTGAATTGCGGTCTCTACACC
>CAMBSA010000377.1 GCA_945869935.1 Bordetella parapertussis
GCAAGGCGCTCGAACAGGCGATCGGTTCGCTTCGCGGCGGCGAGAACGTCGGCAGCGCAGAGGCCGAAGGCCAGCGTGAAGCGCTGAAGAAGTACACCATTGATCTGACCGAACTGGCGCGATCGGGCAAGCTCGATCCGGTCATTGGCCGTGACGACGAGATCCGCCGCGCGATCCAGATCCTGCAGCGCCGCACCAAGAACAATCCGGTGCTGATCGGCGAGCCGGGGGTGGGAAAGACCGCGATTGTCGAAGGCCTCGCGCAGCGCATCGTGAACGACGAAGTGCCCGAAACCCTCAAGGGCAAGCGGGTGCTGTCGCTCGACATGGCAGGGCTGGTGGCGGGTGCCAAATACCGCGGCGAGTTCGAAGAGCGCCTGAAGGCGGTGCTGAAGGAAATCTCGCAGGACGAGGGAAAGATCATCGTCTTCATCGACGAGCTCCACACCATGGTCGGCGCGGGCAAGGCCGACGGCGCAATGGATGCGGGCAACATGCTCAAGCCGGCGCTTGCGCGCGGCGAGCTGCATTGCATAGGCGCGACCACGCTCGACGAGCATCGCAAGTACATCGAGAAGGATGCCGCCCTGGAACGCCGCTTCCAGAAGGTCCTCGTCGGCGAACCTTCGGTGGAAGCGACGATTGCCATCCTGCGCGGCTTGCAGGAAAAGTACGAAGTCCACCACGGCGTCGATATCACCGATCCTGCGATCGTCGCCGCGGCGGAACTGTCGAATCGCTATATCACCGACCGGTTCCTGCCTGACAAGGCGATCGACCTGATCGACGAGGCGGCGGCGCGCATCAAGATGGAGATCGACTCCAAGCCCGAGTCGATGGACAAGCTCGATCGCCGCCTGATTCAGCTCAAGATCGAGCGCGAGGCGATGAAGCGCGAAACCGACGAGTCGTCGAAGAAGCGCCTTGCGCTGCTCGAGGAGGAAATGGCAAAACTCGAACTCGAGTCGGCGGATCTCGAGGAGATCTGGAAGGGCGAAAAGCTGGCGGTGCAGGGTTCACAGCACGTCAAGGAAGAGCTCGAAAAGGCGCGCCTGGAAATGGACGCCGCCCGGCGCAAGGGCGACTGGCAGAAGGTGTCGGAGATCCAGTACGGCACGATTCCGAAGCTGGAAGCTCAGATCAAGGTATCGGATTCGTCCGAAAAATCCGCCAAGGCCGGCAAGGACGGCGCGTCGGCGCGGCCCCGGCTGCTTCGTACGCAAGTCGGGGCGGAGGAAATTGCCGAGGTCGTATCGCGTGCCACCGGTATTCCGGTGTCCAAGATGATGCAGGGCGAGCGCGACAAGCTGGTCAAGATGGAAGACCACCTGCACCAGCGCGTCGTCGGCCAGGACGAGGCGGTGCGCCTCGTGTCCGATGCGATCCGCCGCTCGCGCGCCGGCCTGTCCGATCCGAACCGGCCGTACGGCTCCTTCCTCTTCCTCGGGCCGACGGGCGTCGGCAAGACCGAGCTTTGCAAGGCTCTGGCGGGATTCCTGTTCGACTCGGAAGCCCATCTCATACGGATCGACATGTCCGAGTTCATGGAAAAGCATTCGGTGTCGCGGCTGATTGGCGCGCCGCCTGGCTATGTCGGCTATGACGAGGGCGGTGCATTGACCGAGGCAGTGCGGCGCAAGCCTTACTCGGTGATCCTGTTCGACGAGGTGGAAAAGGCACACCCGGACGTGTTCAACGTACTGCTGCAGGTGCTTGATGACGGTCGCATGACCGACGGGCAGGGCCGTACGGTGGATTTCAAGAACACAGTGGTCGTGATGACCTCCAACCTCGGTTCGCACATGATCCAGTCGATGTCGAGTGACGAGCCGGCGCTGATCAAGATGGCGGTGATGGCCGAGGTAAAATCGCATTTTCGACCGGAGTTCGTTAATCGGATCGATGAGATCGTGGTCTTCCACGCGCTGGACGAGAAGCACATTCGCGACATTGCGCGGATACAGCTGAAGTATCTCGTGGATCGGGTTGCGAAGCTGGACATGCAGCTCGAAGTCAGCGACGCGGCGCTCACCGAGCTTGCCAAGGCGGGATTCGATCCGGTGTACGGTGCGCGGCCGCTCAAGCGGGCGATTCAGTCCTCGATCGAGAATCCTCTTGCCAAGCTGATCCTGGAAGGCGCGTTCGGACCGAAGGACGTCATCCAGGTTGCGGCGCGCGGCAGCAAGTTCTCGTTCGCCAAAGGCGAGGCGCAAGAAAAGGCGGCCTGAGAGTCCGTTCGACACGCACGCACGCCGGGTATAAGCGTTTGCCGATATCAAGCTGATCCTGATACCGTCGAACCGTCCGAACATCAGTGGACTGGGCGGTTCGATTTCTCGGGAGAAATGATGGTGAATATTCGGAGTCATGGCCTTCGACGGGTGTTGCTGTCGGCGTTCGCTGTATGGCTTTGCGCGTCGGGCGGCGCATTCGCACAGACCTGGCCGTCCAGGCCGGTTACGCTCGTGGTGCCTTTTCCTCCCGGCGGCGGACCGGATTTCTTCGCACGGGTGCTCGGCGAGAAACTCTCGCCGAAACTCGGTCAGCCGCTTCTCGTGGACAACCGGCCCGGCGTAGGCGGGCTTGCCGGGGCGAGCTTTGTGGCCAAGGCGGTGCCGGATGGTCATACGTTCCTCGTTGCGCCGAACACGATCGCGATCGCGCCGCACCTTTTGCCCAAGGGCGCGGGCGGCGGGGTGGACGTGATGAAGGATCTCGTGCCGGTGGTGATGCCTTCATCGACGCCGATGCTGCTCGTGGTGAACCCGACGCTGGGCGTCAAATCGGTGCCCGAACTTCTCGCCTATGCAAAAAAGAATCCCGGCCTTGCCTATGCGACCGCGGGCAACGGATCCCCGATGCATATTGCGGGCGAACTGTTCAAGAAAGCGGCGGGGGTCGATCTGTTGCATGTCCCGTACAAGGGTGTTGCACCGTCAGTGGCGGATACGCTGGGTGGCCAGGTGAAAGTGCTGTTCGTTGCCGCGGGCGGTGGCGTGATCCAGCATCTGCGATCGGGAAAGTTGCTGCCGATTGCGGTCACGGAAAAGCGCAGGACGGCGCTGTTTCCCGGACTGACGACGCTTACCGAACTCGGAATCCCGGGCGTCGAGGTGGATGCCTGGTACGGCGTACTGGCACCGGCCGGGACACCTGCATCGGTGATCGCGCGATTCAACGCGGAGATCAACGCGGTGATCGCGATGCCGGAGGTGCGCGAGCGCCTGAGCACCGCGGGCATCGACGTGCGTGGCGGAACGCCGGAGGCGTTCGGCACCGAGATGCGCGAGGATCATGCGCGTTATGGCCGGATAGTCCAGGAATTCGGCATCAAGGCCGATTGAGACCCGGCGATACTACAAGGTGAATCAGATGAACGCGCCAATCAGCATTCCGGAACTCGCCCCGAATCTCCCCGAGGGGCTGCCCGGAGGGATCGAGAACTACTGGTACCCGATCCTGCAGACCGAGGAATTGCCAGCCGACAAGCCGGTGGCGGTGAAGGTGCTCGGTCTCACCCTCGCGGCCTGGCGGG
>CAMBSA010000378.1 GCA_945869935.1 Bordetella parapertussis
CCTCGAGGAACATCGTGATCTTGTGGCCGTTGGGCGTGGTCCAGTAGTGAAGGTCGATCATGATCGGTAGCTCCTCAGCCTTTCAGGAAGTCCCGCTTTTCAAAAACTCCAGGTGGATACGGTTGAAGGTGGGTGCATCCTCGAACTGCGGCCAGTGGCCGCAGTCCTGCATCACCACCAATGTCGCACCCGGGATCATCGAGGCGAGCTTTTCGCCGACTTCCACTTTCGCGGTGGGATCGTGCGAGGTCCAGAGCACCAGCGTCGGCTGCTTGATCGAGGCCCATTGCTCGGTGGTGAGGGCGTATTTCTGCCGCGCTTCGGGCGTATGCATCGAGAGCACATGCGCCATCGCGGTCGTCATGCCGGGCGCGGCGTAGATGCGCTGGCGGCCGGCGATGAGATCGTCGTGCACGAGTGTCTTGTCGTACATCAGGAATTCGAGCCGGCCCTTGAGCCGTTCCCATGACGGGTCCTCCACCGCGGCCATGGTCATGGCGCGGATGCGGCCGAGCGCTTCCATGTCGATGCGGTCGCCGCCCGCGGTGTTGAGCACCAGCTTCGTCACACGGGAGGGATGGGTCACCGCGAAGTGCGAGGCCACCCAGCCGCCGAGCGATTCGCCCGAGAGCGCGGCGGTCTTGATGCCGACCGCGTCGAAAAAGTCGGCCAGGTGCGCGACGTACTTCGGCACTTCGTAGTCGTAGTCCGGCTTGTCGGTGTAGCCGTGGCCGAGCATGTCCACCGCCCAGGTGCTGTAGTGCTCGCCGTGCGCGGCGAGATTGCGCACATAGGCTTCGGCGTGGCCGCCGGTGCCGTGCAGGAAAACGAGGGCCGGTTTGGCCTTGTCGCCGCAGTGCAGAAAGCGGGTGCGTACGCCGCTGGCGTTGACGTAGCCCTGGGTGAAGGCGACGCCCTGCAGGTCGGACCAGATGCTCGAAAAGGCTTGGGTCATGGGGATTCCGTGTTGTCCGTGGTGTTCTTGCCAATGGGAATCATAGCGCGGCGGCGGGGGCCGGGTTCCGCAGAGCAGCGGATTTTCGGTATCGTTCGCCCTTCGAGGAACCGCAACAAGAAAAAAAGGAGAGAGGAACCATGAAGTTCGGGATTTTCGATCACCTGGATGCGAACGATCTGCCGCTTGCGGACCTGTTCGAGAACCGCCTGAAGCTGATCGAGGCGTACGAGCGCATCGGCATTCATTGTTATCACCTGGCCGAGCACCACGCAACGCCGCTCGGCATGGCGCCCGCGCCGAGCGTGTTCCTCGCCGCGGTGGCGCAGCGAACCAAGAAGCTGCTCTTCGGGCCTATGGTGTACACGCTTGCGCTCTACCACCCGCTGCGCCTTGCGGAAGAGGTCTGCATGCTCGACCACATGAGCCGCGGACGCCTGCAGATGGGCATCGGCCGCGGCGTGTCGCCGATCGAACTGGACATGTTCGGCATCGATGCATCCAAGGGGCGCGAGCGCTACTTCGAGACCTATCAAGTGCTGCTCAAGGCATTGCAGACGAAGATGCTCAGCCACGAGGGCGAGTTCTTCAAATTCACAGATGTGCCGATCGCGATGGAGCCGCTGCAAAAGCCGTATCCGCCGATGTGGTACGGCGTGCCGGTTCCCGCCGCCTGCGAGTGGGCGGCGCAGAACGAGATCAACATCGTGTCGCTTCGCGGGCCGGGCGATGTGGCGGCAATCGTTGCGCGATACAAGGAGGAATGGGCAAAGGCGGGCAAGCCGGCCGCGTCGGTTCCGCTGATGGGCATGGCACGGCACATGGTGATCGCCGAGACCGACGAGGAGGCGCTGCGCATTGGCCGCCGTGCCTACAAGCGCTGGCACGAGAGCTTTTTCTATCTCTGGGTGAAGCACAACAAGCTTGGCGTCACGCCGCCGAGCGCCAATTACCCACCGGAGCTGGACCAGCTGATCGCGCAGCGCCAGGCCTTCGTCGGCACGCCGGAGAAGGTGCTGCGCGAACTCAAGGCACAGGTGGAGGAGTGCGGTGTGAACTACGCGATGCTGGATTTCGCCTTCGGCGACCTGACACTCGAGGAGTCGCTGCGCTCGGTGGACCTGTTCGCCAAGCACGTGATGCCGGCGTTCAAGTAGGATGTAATCCGGTTAGAAGTCTAACTTTTATTTAAAAACCCATTAGCTTGCGCGTTAAAACGGGCGATTTCGATACTGGATTAGGAATAAATTACTGTAATGGAACGGACCCCTCGGGGCCCTTTTTTCATGCTGCGCGGCCGGTGTTACGCCGCCGGCATGCCGAGATAGCGTTGCGCGTTGTCTTCGCGCAGCATCTTTTCGGCCTCTGCGCCGAGGCCGGCCGCGGCGACGGCACCGTGCGGGTCGGTCTCGCAGATCGCAAACGGGTAGTCGGTGCCAATCATGATCTGCGACAGGCCGAAGCGTTCGATGATGTAGCGCAGCGCGACCGGGTCGTACACGAGCGTGTCGTAGAAGAGTTTTTTCGCGTAGGTGCTCGGCGGGTGCGGGAGCGTGTCCCTCACCGCGGGAAAGACATTCCATCCATGTTCCAGGCGCGGCAGCACCATCGCGAAACCGCCGCCGCCGTGCGAAAAGCCGATGCGCAGTTTCGGGTGGCGCTCGATCACGCCGCCGGTAATCAGCGACGCGATCCCGAGCGCGACATCGCCGGGGAAGGCCACCACTTGTTCCAGGTTCGCCGGGCCGACGAGGCGGTCCTTGCCGGCGGGGCGCAGCGCGTGCACGAAGATCGTGGCGCCGAGTTCTTCTGCAGCGGCGAAGAAGGGATCGAAGCGCGGGTCGCCGATCGACACGCCGTTGACGTGGGTGGCGAGTTCCACGCCGAGCAGCTTCTGCGATTTCAGGATGTGCTCGAGTTCGCGGATCGCGAGGTCCACGTCCTGCAGCGGCACGCCGCCCAGGCCCGAGAAGCGCTCCGGGTGTGCGTTGCACAGGCCGGCGATCTCGTCGTTGATATGCCGCAGCAGCACCGCCGCATCCTCGGCCGGCAGCCAGTAGGAGAGCAGTTCGGGCATCGGCGAGACGACCTGGCGGCGGATGCGCATGTCGTCCATGTCGCTGATGCGTTTTTCGCCGTGCCAGCAGGCCTCGGTGACGCTGCGGTAATTTTTGCCCTGGATCATCACGTGGGCGTGGCCGCAGCCGACGTGCTTCATCGAGGGCCAGGGGAGGTTGGCGCTCTTGCCGAGGTAGGCGGGGAATTCCGAGGGGACGAAATGCGTGTGTACGTCGATGCCGTTGATCACTGCGCGACTCTCCTTTTTGTCCGGGGGGGAGGGTAGCTCAATCGGCGCGGCGACGCTTCGGGTGTAAAGCGCCTCGGGAGGAAAGGGCTACGCGGCCTTGCGCAGCGATCCGTCGGCGTCCACCGGGTCAAACACGTAGGTATCCATCGCGAGAATGCGGTAGTCCACTGCATCGGTGATGCGCTTCGCTCCCGCGACATTGTCGGCTGCGCCGAGCGCGACGTGCAGCGGGATGAAGTGTTCCTCGCTCGGATGTGCTCGCACCGCGTGG
>CAMBSA010000379.1 GCA_945869935.1 Bordetella parapertussis
GATGGCAACCATCAAGACGCCCGAGCCCGCCTGCGCTTGATGCGATCCTGCCTGAATGCCCATCACTTGCGATGCACCGCGAAGCTCGATCCGCCGTGCGCGGAATGTGCCCGCAGGAACAGTGATGGTTTCCTCGCCCCTGACAGTGACATCGAGGGGAAACAAGCGACCATCGGCGCCCCAGCGGGAATTGACGATCTCCACCCGCACCGTCTTCCCCTCATCAAGCTCGCCGAATGCCTGTACGTACGGAGCGAAATCCGGAGACAATGCACTCATTCCGGAATGGGACGCAAACCGAAGGCCCGGCTCCACCGTCAGCGTACTGTTCGCAACGCGCTGGTTGGCGCGTCGGAACGACTCCTCCACGCCTTCATCAGATATGCCCGTTACCAAATACACCATGTTGCCTTCGGCCGGACGATTCAGCGGATCGGTGTAGCGATAGGTCCAACTGTCGCCGGGCTGCGGCAGCAGCGCCGGGTGCTTGGCCTTCAGGCCGGCAGGCACCCTGAACGACGAGGCGGTGGGTGCGGCAGACGCCACCTGCGTCGGCGGTGGCGCAGCCGGACGCGGGGGTGCCACCACCGCCGGTACCGCGGAGGCGATCGGCGGCGCGCTCAACTGCTCCAATCGCGATTTCGCGAGTTCGGCGAATCGCCCGTTCGGGTATTGCCGCAGGTAGGCGCGATAGTCATCCACGATTCGCGTGCCCTGAATGCTGTTCCAGAACGCCATATCCAGCGACTCGGCCGAGAACGCCGGGGCCGCTGCGACCGGGACCGGGACCGGCGCCGGTGAAGGCGGTAGCACCGCGGCCGCCTGGCGTTTGAACTGCTCGATCCGCGTACGCGCGATCGCCGTGTACTGCCCCTTCGGGTACTGCGCGAGATAGACCTCGTACTCCGCCGGATTGTTGCTGCTGCGGATGCTGTCCCAGAACGACTGGTCGCGGCTGTCGCCCTGGCTCAAGGACTGGCGATCTACCCCCGCCACACGCGCTCGGGCAAGCGCCGCGAAACGCCCGCTCGGGTACGTGGAGAGATAGGCCTGATAGTCGGCTGCCGAGTTCGAGCTCTTGATCGAATCCCAGAACGCGAACTCCGCCTGCGCTACCGTATCCACCGCAGGGATCACCGGCGCGGGGGCGGCCAGCGCTATTTGCGCGATCCGTTTGAGCGGCACGAAGAAGAAATCCCCCTTCACCGAGGAACTCTCCCACGGCACCTGCTGGGATTTCGTCTCGCGCTCCACGTCCTCGCGCACCCGCTTGAACACGATCTCCACCGGAAGGCCGGGCGTGGGCAGGTGCTTCAACAGGTACTGGGTGTACAGGCCGTTGTCCCCTGTGCCGTCGCTCGCCACCTTGCCCGGCGCGGTCGCGTACGCGAGCAGCGTGCCTCCGGGTGCATCCATTTGCGCCAGACCCGTAGCCGCGCTGCGGAAGATGCGCGAGAACGGGTTGTTGCGGCAGGCATCCAGGATCACCAGATTCATCCGGCTGCGTGCGCGGCTCATCACGTCCATCACGAAATTCACATCGAGGCTGGAATACGGCACTTCGAGTTCGCTCTGGATATCCGCCTCGACCGGCAATAGGTAATTTCTATCCCGCACCTGCATACCGTGGCCGGCGTAGTAGAAGAGGGCAACGCCGTCTTCCTTCAGCTTGTTGCCGAATTCGCGCGCCGCCTCGAACAGCGCGCGCTGACTCAGGTCTTCCTTCAGCGTGACCTCGAACCCGGCCTGCTTCAAGGCCCCCGCGACCGCGCGCGCGTCGTTCACCGGGTTCTTCAGCGGTGAGCTCTTGTAGGCGCTGTTGCCGATCACCAGCGCAATGCGCCGCTCCCCGCCCTTCTCCGCCTGAAGATTGCGGTCCTGCGCGTGCGCAATCGTTGCGATGCACACGAGCAAGAACGTGAATACACGAACCATCTGAGAAAGCCTCCCTGACTTGAACAAACGCACCTGCCCGCCCCCAGAAACAAGCAGGAGCAAGGCCGGAGGCCAAAAAAGTCACGGAATCTTAAAGGATTTCAAGGACTTTCGCCTGTGCGCCCCTTGGTCAACCGGGTCGGGTAAGTTTCAGCTATGTACGCTACCGTACTCGCACCAGAGGAAACCCCTGCCCGCTCGGCGAGATGACCGGGTACTGCTTGTGTTTGAACACCCTCTCCGCCAGTTCCGGCACCTCGTTGTCCACATAGTCGGCCAACTCGGTGGTCTTGATGAAGCCGTCCTTGTCCGCATCCGCCGCACCGTTCAGGCCCTCGGCGATCACATACGTAAACAGGCCATGACCCTTGTAGCCCTCCACCGCCTCCTGCAGCGAGGTCGAGGCTGAAAGGATGGTCGTGCCCATCGCGCGCGACAGCACCTTGAGCGCGGTCTCCTCGCTCATGCCGCGGGTCATCATCGCCACCTGCAGCGCATCGCCGAGCTTTCCGGCATGGCAGGTGTCGAGAATGATCAGCTTCTTGGTCGCCGGCACGTTGGCAAGCAGGTCGCGCAACTCGCTCTGGCTGATCGCATCGCGTCGCAGACGCAGCGACGAGGTCGACCCCACGTTCGAGGTGATGAGGAAGTAATCCCCCTCATCCACCGTGCCGTGGCTTGCGACAAAGAATGCGAACAGGTCTTCCGGCCCGGCCTTTGACTTGACCTCCTCCAGCGCGGCGACGATCTTCGCCTTGGTGGTGTTTTCCTTGCCCACAAGCCGCGTGACGTTCACTGTCTCGAACAGCCCCTGCGATTTCGCCTGGATCGTATCGGCGAAGAGATTCGCATCGGCCTCCGCGAACATCAGGTTGAGACGCGGGTTTTCGAACTGCTGGATGCCGATCACCACCGCATGCAGGGCCGGCCGCCGAACGGTGATGAGCTTGGCCTCGAGTTCGTGGGTCACGTCGCGCGACTGCATGGTGTTGTCGGCGTTGAACGCCACTGCCCGGATCAGGTTCTTGCCGTTGACCAGGCGCATCGGGTAGCTCAGTTCCTGCCCGGCAGCTGCCGTAACCTGCAGGCTGCGCGTGCGCTCCATCACCACCGCCGAGCCGTTGAGATAGATGCGCACATCGCCCACGCCTCCGCCGCCGTCCGCCACGCGCAGGCGCAGCGTGTACCGATCACTTGCCACCGACTTCGGCGGGTCGATGAGCGCAATCGTGGGTGCCGGCCTGATCTGTTCGATACGTTGCGAGGCGGGCACCCGCGCGGGCGCTGCGGGTGCGGGCGCGACGGCGACGGGAAGCACGGGCGCAGTAGAAGGCGCGACCGCCACCGCAACGGGCGGCAGCGCGGGGGCAGGCGTCGGCACCACTGCAACCGGCGGCACGGGGGCGGGTGCGGGTGCGATTGTCACCGTCGGAACAGGCACGGGACGCGCGGGTGCGGCGATCACTGGCGGAGGCGCCGACGCCACCGCAGGCGCTGCGGCCACCGCAACCGGCGGCGGCGCACCGCGCAGGGAAGCAATCACCATATCCGGCCGGTAGAAGGTTTCCTGGAACTGGTCCAGCCCCTCGGCCCGG
>CAMBSA010000380.1 GCA_945869935.1 Bordetella parapertussis
GCCGATCTTCAACGCAGGCTGGGGACCACGCTGACCTGCGTAGCGGTTGCGGTGCTTGCCGCCTGTTCTTCGGTGCCCCCGGGGCCGCCGCGGATCGAACGCCTGCCGGACTCCGCTTCGGCGTTGTCGGTGCCCGCGAAAACTGGCGCCTACTCGATGGACGAGGTGGTTTCCATGGCCCGCGCCGGGGACCCTGCACCGGTGATCGTCCAGAAACTCCGTGACAGTCGTACGCCGTCTGGAGGGCTGTCACAAGACCAGGTGACGTCGCTTGCCCGGCAGGGGGTGCCCGCGGATGTGCTGCTCTGGCTTCGTTTTGGGGGCAGCGCTATCGGCGCGGGACAGAGCAACGGTTATCGGGACGCCTGCCTTCGCAACCCGTATTGCAGGTCTCCCGGTTCCTTGTCCGGCTCCCCTTACGTATATGGTCCGACGTATCCCCACGGTTTTGGCTACCCGCCCGTCAGGAGCGGCTTGTCGTTCGGGTATCGCCGCTGGCCTTGGTAGTTGTCCAGCCGAGTCAGGAAGTCCGGTTGCGCCTCAGGTAGGTAACGAAGGCGTAGGAAGGCTCGGCGCCCGCGGGCGATTCCTCGCGCGCGGCTTGTTCCCATTCAGACCGGTCGAATTCGGGAAAAAACGTGTCGCCATCGACATCGATATCGATCTCCGTCAGATGGAGGCAGTCGGCGAGCGGCAACGCAAGCCGGTAGATCTCCGCGCCCCCGATCACGAACGCCGGTTTGCCTTGCGTAAGTTCCAGCGCCTCGTCGAGGGAAGTGACAACGCGGACTCCGGGCAGGGCAAGGGACGCACTGCGGGTGATGACGATGTTCTCGCGGCCCGGAAGCGGCCTGCCGATTGATTCGTAGGTCTTGCGTCCCATGACGACAGGGTGCCCGAGGGTGAGGCGCTTGAAGTGTTTCAGGTCCTCGGGCAGGTGCCAGGGCATCGCGTTCTCGCGCCCGATCACGCGCTTGCGTGCCATCGCCGCGATCATTGAGAGTCTGGCTGACATCGCGGATGGTGTGTCGCGCGGTACTAGACCGCGATCGGCGCCTTGATCGCGGGATGCGGGTCGTAACCGGCGAGCGTGAAGTCCTCGAATCGGAACCCGAAGATGTCGCGTACCTGCGGGTTGATCGACATCGTCGGCGCAGGCCGTGGCGTGCGCGCGAGTTGTTCCCTTGCCTGTTCGAGATGGTTCGAATACAGGTGCGCATCGCCGAGCGTGATGATGAAGTCTCCGTAAGCGAGCCCGCATACCTGCGCGACCATCATGGTCAGCAGGGCGTAGGAGGCGATATTGAAAGGCACGCCGAGGAAGATGTCCGCGCTGCGTTGATACATCTGGCAGGACAGGCGGCCGTCCGCAACATAGAACTGGAAGAACGCGTGACACGGAGGCAGCGCCATCCTGCCGATGTCCGAGGGGTTCCATGCGGTAACGATATGCCTGCGCGAATCCGGGTTGCGCCGGATCGACTCGATCACCTGGACGATCTGGTCCACCTCGCCGCCGTCGGGCTTCTTCCAGTGACGCCACTGGTATCCGTAGACCGGACCGAGTTCGCCGTCCGGACCCGCCCACTCATTCCAGATGCTGACGCCGTTTTCCTGCAGCCATTTCACGTTGGTGCTGCCCTGCAGGAACCAGAGCAGTTCGTAGACGATCGATTTCAGGTGCAGCTTTTTCGTGGTGAGCAGGGGGAACCCGTCACTCAGGGGGAAACGCATCTGCCAGCCAAACACCGAGCGTGTGCCGGTGCCGGTACGGTCGGCCTTTTCGTTTCCCTGCTCCAGCACGTGCCGCATCAGGTCGAGGTATTGGGTGTCGGTTTTGATCGAAGACATGTTCAGAATGCGATGTGGGCAAACAGTTCCCGGGCGGATTGAAAGCGCGCCTCCGGATTCTTGGCGAGCAGCCGGTCGACGATTCCCTGGTAACCGGCAAGCCTCGGGGGCAGTGGCGGCACCGGGGAATGGACGTGATCATAAGCGAGACCCGCGGCGTTGTCCGCGTAAAAAGGCGGATTGCCGGTCAGCATTTCGTAGAGGATCAGGCCTGCCGAATACAGGTCGCTTCGCGCATCCTGCGGTTTTCCCATGCATTGCTCCGGACACATGTACATCGGCGTGGCGAGAATCACGCCCACCAGGGTCAGATGCGCATGATCCATGGCGGGGTCCATCGGCTTAGCGAGACCGAAGTCGACCAGCGCAATTCGCTCGGCGTCACGGAACATGATGTTCTGCGGTTTCAGGTCCCGGTGGACCAGTCCGGCGGTATGGATGGCATCGAGCGCCTTTGCGATCTGCGCGAGGATCTGCAGCGAGAAGCGCGAGGTGATTCCGCCCTGCCGTATGCGTTCTTTCAGGTCTCCCGCGGCAAAGTATTCCATCGCAAGGTAGGGGCGGGGCGGTGTCGTGTTGTAGTCGACGATGCGGACCACGTTCTCGTGCCGGATGCTGGCGAGCGCCTTGCATTCGCGCTCGAAGCGTTTCACGAAGACCGGATCCTTCACCAGCGCTGTATCGACGAGCTTCAAAACGACAAGGTCGCGCTTTTCAGCGGGACTCGCTTCGCGCTCGGCGAGATACACCGTGGCCATGCCACCTTCGCCCACCTGGCGCAAAAAACGGTAGCCGGGAACGGACAGGGGAGACGGCCTCAGACCGGAGTCGCCATCCCGCGCGGATACCTTTTCCGACAGCGCAAGGCGGATCGCGGTCGCGATACGCGACGGTGACAAATTCGGCAGTGCAAGAAGGCTGCCCGCGCCTGCGTCCAGCGCTTCCGTGGCGGCCGGGCCGGTCAGGCCCTCGAGGAGCACGATGGAGGCGGGCGCGCCTTCCTTGTTGCGCATCGTGTGCAGCGGGCGCAGGCTGTTGTCGCCTGCTTTCCTGTGC
The DNA here is from genome assembly GCA_945869935.1 of Bordetella parapertussis. Taxonomy (GTDB): domain Bacteria; phylum Pseudomonadota; class Gammaproteobacteria; order Burkholderiales; family SG8-39; genus CAMBSA01. The sequence goes on from CAMBSA010000380.1 coordinate 2,908, forward strand.
GTGAGCAGGACGGCGTCGTATCCGAGTCGCCGCAGGTCATCGGGGAGGGCGCCACGGATTTTCGAGTTCCAGGTCTCGAAGGACGCATCGGGAAGGACGCTCCTGAGCATGTCGCCGATGCGCATGCCCAGGGTTTCCGAATCGTCGACGAGAAGCAGGCGCATGCGGGAAGCCATTTTTTGACGATACTACGGCAGGATGACGCGCCATACGTAGAACTACGCTACAAGCCGATAACCTGTTGTCGTTCGGCGGTGACTTGTTTTTATTCGGAATACCGGGCCGTGAACGTTCATCGACCGCTCACGGCCGACTGCCGTTATGCGGTCTCTCCTGCGGTGGGTTCGCCCTGTGCAATCGGGCGCGTCGGATCGGCGCACCACTCGCTCCAGGATCCCGGATACAACCGGCTGCCCTGCAGGCCGGCCAGTTCCATTGCAAAAATGTTGTGGCAGGCGGAAACGCCCGATCCGCAGTAATTCACAAGCTTGGCAGGGCTCGTTTTCCCGAGTACCTCCACGAATTCGCGTTTAAGCATGTCGATCGCCTTGAACCGGCCGTCGTCTGCGAGGTTGTGCATGAAAAAGCGATTCATCGCGCCCGGGATGCGACCCGCGACCGG
>CAMBSA010000381.1 GCA_945869935.1 Bordetella parapertussis
CACGCCGGCCGACCGGATGTCGGTGCTGGAGCAGTCGCTGATCGACGCGGCGCGCGCGGATTCGGTCAAGGCGAAGCTCTCGGAATTCGGCTATATCGTCACCGGCCGCACCGGCGCCGAGATGACCGAGACCATCCGCACCGACCGCCTGCGCTTCGAGCCGCTGGTGAAGCGGCTTGGCATCAAGATGAACTGAACGAAGAAACGAGCCCGGCCCGGTCACGCAAGGAAATGAAATGAATGCAATCGACCTAGCCCGGCTTGTCGACGACCGACCGGACGAAGGCGTCTTTCGTGTCCACAGCGACCTGTTCGTGGACCCGGAGTTGTTCGATCTCGAGATGAAGTACATCTTCGGTCGCACCTGGGTGTTTCTTGCGATCGAATCGCAGCTGGCCAAGCCGAACGATTATGTGAGCACCTGGATCGCTCGCACGCCGGTGATCGTGATGCGCGATGCGACGGGCAAGGTCGGCGCGTTCCTCAACGTCTGCACGCACCGGGGCACGCAGCTCGCTTTCAGCGAGACCGGAAACTCGAAATATCACGTGTGTGCGTATCACGGCTGGGCCTTCGATTCATCGGGCAAGAACGTCGACATCAAGGACAGCAAGTCAGCCTGCTATCCGCCTTCGTTCGACACCTTCAGCCATGACCTCGTACCGCTTGCGAAAGTGGCGACCTACGGAGGCCTGGTGTTCGGTTCGCTGTCGGCCGATGTGCCGCCACTGGAGGATTATCTCGGCGAGATGCGCACCATGATCGACCTGGCGATGCAGCAGGGCCCGAAGGGCATGGAAGTGATTCCCGGGCGCGTCTGCTATCTCTACAACGGCAACTGGAAACTGCAGATGGACAACGGCGTGGACCAGTACCACCTCACCTCGACGCACGTTTCGTACATGAGCATCATGGGCCGGCGTCGCGAGGGCGACGGTCATCAGGAGGCGCGCCAGTTCGACTGGCAGAAGCGCCTTGAACAGCGCTGCGGCAGTTTCAATTTCAGCAACGGCCACGCGATCACCTGGATCAACCAGGCCGAAGTGGAAAAGCGACCGATCTGGTCGACGATAGACGAGGTGAAGTCGCGCGTTGGCGAGGCGCGCGCCGACTGGATGTTGAAAGGCCGGAACAACCTTGTATTTCCGAACATGCAGATTGCGGATGTGACCACGCTCAACATACGCACCTTCCGCCCGATCTCGGTGGACAAGACGGAAATGCGGGTGCATTGCCTCGCGCCGGTGGGCGAGGATTCCGCGACGCGCAAATGGCGCCTGCGCCAGTTCGAGGATTTCTTCAGCGCGAGCGGGCTCGCCTCGCCGGATGACACGGCGGTGTTCGAATCGGCGCAGGTGGGTTTCGGCTCCGAGAGCTACGAGTACCTGCAGGGTTTCTTTCGCGGCATCGGCAGCCTGAAGCGCGGGCCGGATGATGCCGCGAATCACCTTGGCATCAAGCCCTTCGCGACGAACACCGGAATGTTCGATCTCAATTCCGAGACCACGCACCACTCGCCCTATCGCGAATGGGCACGGCTGATGAAGCAGGGCGCCGAGCGCGAGGGAGGCTCGAAATGAGCGGGCTGTCGGCGGAGAAGCGCGCGTTGCTGGAGGACGCCACCGAACTCGTCAACCAGGATGGCATCCTGCTGGATGAGCAGCGCTTCGAGGAGTGGCTGCAACTGTTCGTGCCTGACTGCACCTTCTGGATTCCGATGTGGGGCAACGAGACCACGATCAACAGTGGCACAGACAGCGCTCTCTCGCACATCTTCTACGAGAGCCGCAAGGGCCTGGAGGACCGGGTGCTGCGCATACGTACCGGCAAGTCGCCCGCGAACACGCCACCGCCGCGCACATCCCATATCGTCTCGAACATCGCTTTCCTCGGCGAACCGGGTGCGGATGCGATGCGCGTGCGCGCAAACTGGGTCTGTCATATCCTGCTGGTGCGTTCGCGTACGCAGCACGCCTATTTCGGCCGCACCGAGTATTCGCTCCTGCGCACTGCGCACGGGTGGAAGATCGGGATGAAAAAAGTGTTCCTGCAGAACGACGACATTCACAGCCTTCTCGATATTTACTGCGTCTAGGCGTCAAGGGAGATCCGGACCATGCGTCATCTGAGTGCGGCGATTCTCGCCACCGTGCTGTGCCTGCCGGCGTTTGTGTTCGGGCAGGGCGCGTATCCGAACCGCGCCGTGCGCTTCATCGTGCCCTTCCTTCCCGGACCGGCGCCCGACCTTGTCGGGCGCACCGTGGCCGATGAACTCTCCAAACGCCTCGGCCAGCCCTTTTTGGTGGAGAACCGCGCGGGCGCCGGCGGTACCATAGGTGCTGAGTTCGTGGCCAAATCGCCGGCTGACGGCTACACCGTGTTCGTCGGAACAGAGGGGCCGCTGGGTATCGGGCCGATCATCTATCCGAAGCTCGGATTCGACGTGCTCAAGGATTTCGCCCCGATCAGCATCGTCGCGCGCTCCGGCTTTTACGTTGTGGTCTGCCCGACGCTGCCGGTGCGTACGGCATCCGACCTCATCGAACTCTCGCGCAGGAAACCGCTGTCGTACGCTTCCTCCGGCAATGGCAGCTTTCACCATCTCACTGCGGAAGTCATGAAAAAGCGCGGCGGATTCCAGATGACCCATGTGCCCTACAAGGGCGCCTCGGCCGCGGTGGCGGACGTCATGGCCTGCGTGGTGGACATCGGCTTCGTGGCGGTGGGCTCGGTGTTGCCGCAGATCAAGGCAGGCTCGGGCAAGTTGAAGCCGATTGCCGTCACCACGCTGACGCGTCATCCCGAGACGCCGGACATACCGACGCTCGACGAATCAGGCTTCCGCGGCGTGGAGATGGAGGGCTATTACGGGCTGCTCGCGCCGCGCGGTACGCCGCAGTCGGTGATCGACAAACTCGCCGCGGAGGTAGCGGACGTGATGAAGACCCGCTCGATCGTCGACAAGTATCGCGATCTCGGCCTCACCATCGTCGGCGGTACGCCGCAGGAGTTTGCCGCGCGACTCGCCTCCGATCTGGATCGCTTCGGCCGGCTGGCGAAGGAAGTGAACCTGCAGGTTCAGTAGGGACTCGATCGCGGCGATAAATTGCTGGGGAATCGCTGATCAAGTCCAATGTCGAGGCTTGAAGGTTCAGCGCTCCCTCTGAGATGGGGGAGTTACTAGGGGGCGTAGCCCCCTTGTTCAGTGGCTCCCTGGTTTTCGCAATCGGATTGACTTCCGTCCAGCGTCATTACTGGTTCAGAAAAACGAAAAGTTCGTAATTTCGATGCCGAAACCGGCGTCGTCCAATGATTCTCCCCGCAGACTCCTTTTGTCCCGCCGGCGCACCGGCTGCGCCACGTTTGACCTGCATCAACAATTCCGAGCGTTCTATTGGGATATTGAGGGCACGCGCACTCTGACGCGGATCGAGGAGGCAAGACATGCAGGAAAACAATCGCTTCACGGCAGGGTCTGCGCTGACCGTGGTGCTGACGATATCCGTTGCGGCATTTCTC
>CAMBSA010000382.1 GCA_945869935.1 Bordetella parapertussis
AGGCGCTTGGCGGGCTCGGTGGTGTCGCGCTCATGCCGCAGGTCCTCGGCACACTCACGGGAATAACGGTCGCAGTAATCGGCGGGCTGGTCGTATATGGCGCGGTTCGAATCATCGTCGGACTCCGACTTGACGAAGAACAGGAATTCAATGGTGCCGATCTCTCGATTCAGCGGATTTCCGCCCAACCCGAGAGAGACACTGGCCGCTGACGCGGCGCGGCGCATTAGTCAATCTTTGCGCCGCTGTCCTTGACCAGTTTGGCAAACTTCTGGATGTCGGCCCTCATGGTCTCGGTGTACTGCTCCGGCGTCGTTCCCAAGGGGTTAATTCCGAGTGTGGTCAGATGCTGCGCGACTTCTGGCGTCGCCAGCACGGTACGAATTTCCGTATTCAACTTGTTCACCGCCTCGCGTGGGGTTCCCGCGGGCACGAGGAAGCCGACCTCCACCTTCATTTCGTAGCCAGGCAGGCCTTCGGAGATCGCAGGAACGTCGGGCATGATCGGCGTGCGTTTTGCGTCCGCAACGCCAAGAATCCGCAACTTGCCGGTGCTCAGGTGCGGTCGCACCGACGGCAGCGCCGCAAACACAACCGCGATGTCTCCCGAAATTACCGCCGGAACGGAAAATGCCACTCCCTTGTAGGGGATATGGGTCATTTTCACACCTGCCAGCAATTGAAAAAGTTCCATGCCGAGATGATGTGCGCTTGCATTCCCCGTCGAACCGAATGTGACGCCGGGATTCGACTTTGCGTACTCCACCAGCTCGCGAACATTCTGGAACGGAAGTTTAGGATTGGACACCAGAAACAAGGGCGAAGCCATCGCGAGTGTGACCGGCGCAAGATCGCGCAACGGGTCATAGGGGAGCTTGGGATACAACGCCGGATTGATCGCGAGGACGCCGGTGTCGCCGATCAGAACAGTGTAGCCATCGGCCGCCGCCCGAACCACAAGTTCCGTCGCAATGATCCCTGCGCCGCCGGGTCGGTTGTCCACAACCACCGGTTGCCCGACGCTCTCGCTCAATTTGCGTCCGATCACCCGCGCAACAACGTCCGGCCCGCCGCCTGATCCGTATGGCACCACAAATCGTATCGTCCGGGACGGATAAGACTGCGCCGCACACTCAAGTGAAAAAGCAAAAAACGGCGCAAATAGCGCCGAAACGAATCTTACAGTTTTCATCCGATCTCTCCTCGCTTTGATGTCCATGCGGCCCTTGTGGCGGCGGATGCGGTTCGTATCGCATTCGACGCGCTCGAACGCACCCTTGTTCTTCTTATACGCTGCAACACTAGTCCACTCGCGCGTCTTCACGTGGTCACCGGATATTTTATCGGCTCAGGTCAAGCCAATACTGGGGCATCCGGCCTTGATTCGGCCCGAGTGCGGAAAATCCGCCGTCTACCGGGATATCACAGCCATTGACCCAGGATGCCTCATCGGAACATGCAAATACGACAGCGTTAGAGACCTCCTCCATCCGCCCTACCCGACCTAGCGGATGTGTATGCGCTCCTCCTCTGTCGGCAAGCGCGCGATCGTTGCCTGTCATTTTTTCCATCGGCGGCGACCACGTCCATCCAGGTGACACCGTCACCACTCGTATCCCCTGCTCGCCGAGCGCAGCAGCCGCACACCGCGTGAAATGCATGAGGGCCGCCTTGCTCATCGAATACGGGCCCCGATCTGCCATCGCGGCCTTGCCGCTGACACTTCCGATATTAACTATTACGCCGCCCGGTTGCTTCATGATGGGCACCGCCTTTTGCACGAATATGGCGGCCCCGACCAAATTCACGTTCAGTGTCGAGAGCCAGTCGGCACGGGACGTCGCCAGCCCCTTGTCGACGTACGAGCATGCGCAATTCACAAGGATATCGAGCACCGCATTTCTCGATTCCATGTCCCGGATACAGGACTCAATGTCGTCATCAACGCCCACGTCGACGTGCCGGTATTCGGCGCGGTCCCCCAGCGACGCGACAACCGCCCTTCCCGCCTCGTCCTCGATCCCTGTTACCAGAACACTTGCACCCGCCGCGTGCAGACCTCGCGCAATGAATTCTCCGATGCTGCGTGTCGCGCCGGTAACTATTGCAAACTTTCCATCCAGTCGGATCATATCGTCCGTCCTCAGTCCGCCGTTATGTTGCCGGCCTTGATGACCTTGCCCCAGAACTCGATCTCGTCGCGCACCAGTGCCGCCAACGCATCCGGGCCGAGATGGCGAATTTCGATTCCCGCCCCGGAAGCCCGTTGTCTGGCGTCCGGTTGATCGAGCGCGCGCTTTGTTGCTTCGCTGAGTTGCGTGATGACCACAGCCGGAGTCCCGGCCGGTGCGAACAACGCAACCCACGCCTCGAGTTCGAACCCCTTCAGGCCCGCTTCGGAGGTCGTCGGAATCGTGGGCATCATCGGATGACGGTTCTTTCCTGCGATCGCGAGCGCCTTCAGCTTTCCGGCAAGCACATGCCCCATTACGGACGGAGGCGTCGTAATGAACACCTGCACCTGCCCGGACAGAACATCCTGTATTGCCGCGCCCGACCCCTTGTAGGCCACATGCCGCATATCCGTATTCGTGAGTTGCTTGAACATCTCGGTACCAATATGCGAGAGGGACCCGTTCCCCTGCGACGCGTAATTGAGCTTCCCGGGGTTGGCTTTCAGGTAGGCAAGAAACTCCGCCAGATTAGTCGCGGGCACTCCCGGATGCACCGCCACGACGTTGGTGGCAACGGTGATCAGGGCGACGGGCACGAAATCCTTCGGCTGCCACGTAAGGTTTGCCATCATCGAGGGGTTTGCAACGTGATACGCGGAATAGGAGGCAAGAAGCGTGTAGCCGTCAGGCTTTGCGCGCGCCACCGCCTGGTACGCGATATTCCCGCTGCCACCCGGGCGATTGTCGACGACCACAGGCTGGTTGAGCACCTTCGGAAGAGACTCGCTCACGATACGAGCCGAGGTGTCCACCAGCCCACCCGGGGGATTGGGAACGAGCAGCGTCAGGGATCTCTGCGGGAACGTCTGCGCACCGGCAGAAAGACTGGCCATAAGGGTCGCTGATAACACCAACGTACGAATCACTCGAGGTACCTCCGTCGAAATACGAATCGCGCGGACATCCAGAACGATGCCCCCTTCGCCTTCCGGCGGCACGATAGCACCGCCCGCACCCTCAGCGCCAATCGGCACCGCGGAAAATCCGGCCCGCTGCCCCTCGCGCTACACTTGCAAATGTCCCCAATATGCCGACAGAAGAGGAAACCATGAGAGCCGACAACATACTCGCGACCATAGGAAACACCGCCCACATCCGATTGAACCGGATTTTTGGCGATGCAAAGCAGGTCTGGATCAAATCCGAACGGTCCAACCCCGGCGGATCGATCAAGGATCGGATAGCGCTGGCGATGATCGAAGATGCAGAAAAGTCGGGGAAGCTGAAGCCGGGCGCCGTCATCGTCGAACCAACTTCCGGAAACACCGGAATCGGCCTCGCGAT
>CAMBSA010000383.1 GCA_945869935.1 Bordetella parapertussis
TAATGCACAAATTTCGAGCGCTTGTCGAAGAAGGCCGTGTCGTATTCGTCCGCTTCGATCACAAAATGCGGCGAATCGGTCAGGCGGGCGGAAACCGAGAAATTCTGCGGCACACCGCCGATCAGGAAGCCGGGATTTCGGCCGTTCGCCTCCAGGATCCAGGCGAGCATCGACGAGGCGGTCGTTTTGCCGTGCGTACCAGAGACCGCTAGTACCCACTTACTACAAAGTACGTTCTCTGCAAGCCATTGTGGCCCGGAAATATAACGGTCGCCGCGATCGAGAATCGCCTCCATCAGCGGATTGCCACGGGCTACGACATTGCCAATTACCCAGAGATCGGGGGCGAGCGCAAGCTGACCGGGATCAAAACCTTCGATCAGCTCGATTCCCTGTTCCTCGAGCTGGGTGCTCATCGGGGGGTACACGTTGGCGTCGCAGCCGGTGACCCGATGACCGGCGGCGCGGGCAATCACCGCAATCCCGCCCATGAAGGTGCCGCAGATACCAAGAATATGGATATGCATTGAACGTGTAGCGAACGGTCGCTTATTTACGTAGAACTGCAATCGGAAGACGATTTCGGATTCTATCCCGGCTCGGCCGTCCGGCGGCTTGGGCTATGATACGTGGCGACGGTCCATACCCTCAGGGAATCAGGCTTTTTTCAGGAGCCGCTCATGCCTCCAGGCAAGGCGCGCCAACAGAACCTACGGCTGCAAATCGCCGCCGCCGCCGCCCGGATCATGGCGGAGGACGGAATCGATGATTTCGCGCTCGCCAAGCGCAAGGCTGCGCGCCAGCTCGGCCTTGACGACGCGTATTCTCTGCCGCGCAACGAGGAAGTCGAAGAGCATCTGCGCGCCTACCAGGCCTTGTATCAGGACGAAGACCAAGCGCAGTGTCTCGCCGAGTTGCGTGAAATCGCGCTTGAACTGATGCAGGAACTCGCGGAATTTCGCCCCTACCTCATCGGGCCGGTACTCAAGGGCACGGCCGGTCGCCATAGCGACATCGATCTGCAATTGTTCACCGATGACCCGAAAGCAGTCGAGTTCCACCTGATCAATCAGAAGATCCGGTACGAGGCGAGCGAGAAGCGTCGCTTCACCGGCGACCAGGCCCGGGCGGTCTCGGTGCTCAAGGTCGATCTGGATGGCGTGATGGTGAATCTCTCAATATTCACGTTGAACGACGAACGCAGCACGATCAAGACATCTGCGCTGGGTAAGCCGATCGATCGCGCCGGAATTTCGGCGCTTGCTCGCCTGATCGAGGATGAAGCGGAGGTCGAAGACGATGCCTGAGCACGCAAAACGCCGCCTGTTGATCGTCGCCGCGGTCGGGGTGAGCGCGATTGCCGCCGGGATCGGCGCTCACCGCTTTCTGCGGGGCGAATCATCACCGCAGGACGTCGCAATAGCGGAGTTGCAACAGCTCACCCTGCCCGATGCAGCCGGGGCGCCGCAGAACTTCGGGCAATGGAAGGGCAAGGTTCTCGTCCTGAATTTTTGGGCAACCTGGTGCGAACCCTGCCGGGAAGAAATCCCGGCGTTGATAAGGACACAGCAGAAATTCGGGGCGAACGGCGTCCAAATTGTAGGCATCGGTATCGATTCTGCCGCTAAAATCCGCGATTTCTCAAAAGAGTACATGATTAACTATCCTCTGACCGTCGGTGGCCTGGACCAGATCGACCTGAGTCGCCGTCTTGGCAACAAGATCGGCGGGCTCCCTTATACGCTGGTCATCGACCGCGCCGGCCGAGTGGTAAAAACCAAGCTTGGGGGCATATCCGAAGCGGAACTCGAGGCTCTTCTGCGCCCACTCCTCGTTTGAACGTGGTTTTAGGTGATCATGAGGCCGATTTTCGGTTAAATCCGCCTATTCGCCTAGACAAGATGCTGCGATCTCCGGCAAACTTGCACCTATGGTGACCGCCAAACGCGCCCCGCGAAAGGGGTTGTCCACGCACGGCAAGATTCTCGTGGTGCATGGACCCAACCTGAATCTGCTCGGAACCCGCGAACCCGAAATCTATGGCCGGGAGACGCTGGATGAGATCAATCAGCGTCTCGCGCAACTTGCCCATGACTACAATGTGGTTCTTGAGGCATTCCAAAGCAATCACGAAGGCGCACTGATCGAGCGAATTCATGCTGCGAAAAAGCAGGGATTTGCATTCATTGTCATCAATCCCGGCGGCCTTACCCACACCAGCGTGTCGCTCCGCGATGCGCTTTCCGCCGTCAACATCCCGTTTGTGGAAGTGCACCTCTCGAACATTCACGCCCGCGAGCCCTTTCGTCAGCACTCGTATTTTTCCGATATCGCCGTCGGAACGATCTGCGGATTGGGCAGCCGGGGTTATGACCTCGCGCTCCAGTACGCCCTGCAACCCCGGCAGGGCAGTCGCTGAGAGCAGCATCGGTGCAAAGGCCGCAAGGGCCGGTACCGCGACGCTGAAGGAGATTTGACCGTATGGATCTGCGCAAACTCAAGAAATTGATCGACCTGGTGCAGGAATCCGGGATCGCCGAACTCGAAGTCACCGAAGGTGAGGAAAAGGTGCGCATCGTGCGCAGCGGCCAGATGCAGCAGCAGACCTACATGCTGCCGCCGCCCTCCGCCCCGATGCAAATGTTCGCGCCCGCTTCGGCTGCCACACAGGCTCCGGCCATCCCGGCGCCGGAGGCGCCCGCCGTCCCCGCCGGACACGAGGTCAAGTCGCCGATGGTCGGCACCTTCTACCGCGCGTCCTCGCCGACCACCAAAGCCTTCGTCGAAGTCGGCGATACGGTCAAGAAAGGCCAGACGATCTGCATCATCGAAGCCATGAAACTCATGAACGAGATCGAGTCCGATGCCGACGGGGTAGTCAAGGCCATCCTGATCGAAAACGGCCAGCCGGTCGAATACGGCGAACCGCTGGTGGTGATCGGCTGAGGCGTGGTCAACCGCCCCCACCGACCGCTTTCCACTGCGCCCACTTAGAATTCCCGCCCGATGTTCGAAAAAATACTGATCGCCAACCGAGGCGAAATCGCCCTGCGAATACAGCGCGCCTGCCGTGAAATGGGCATCCGGACGGTCGTCGTCCATTCCGAGGCCGACCGCGAGGCGAAGTACGTGAAGCTCGCCGACGAATCGGTCTGCATCGGGCCGGCGCCTTCGATCCAGAGCTATCTGAATGTTCCCGCAATCATCAGCGCGGCCGAAGTAACCGACTCCGAGGCGATTCATCCCGGCTACGGATTTCTGTCGGAGAATGCGGACTTCGCCGAACGGGTCGAGAAAAGCGGTTTCGTGTTCATCGGCCCGCGACCCGAAACCATCCGCCTGATGGGCGACAAGGTCAGCGCCAAGCAGGCGATGATCAAGGCGGGCGTCCCGGTGGTTCCGGGCTCGGAGGGCGCGCTCCCGCCCGAACCGGAAGAAGTGATCAAGATTGCGCGCAAGATCGGCTATCCGGTGATCATCAAGGCCTCAGGCGGCGGCGGCGGCCGAGGCATG
>CAMBSA010000384.1 GCA_945869935.1 Bordetella parapertussis
CTTGCGTACCAGGACGACGCCTGGATCGACGGTTACGTCGGGACTTTGGTATTCAAGAAATACACCCCGAAAACGATCACCAGCGTCGCCGGCCTCAGGCGTGAAATCGCGTTGATTCGCAAAGTGGGCTACGCGACGTCTTACGGCGAGCGGTTGCGCGACGCCGGAGGTATCGCGGCGCCGGTTTTCGATTCCACCGGCAGCATCAAGGCAAGCATCCAGATCGTGATGCCTGCGATGCGCATGTCGCCCAGTGCGACTAGGAAATACATCGGTGCCGTCGTGCGTGCTGCGCAGGAAGCGACGGCACTGTTGAGTGGCCCGAGCCTTGCGGAATGGACATCTTCGGCAGCGAAAAAAAAGTCCACCAGTAGCGGAAGGATAGGCAAATGAAGTTTCCGGGAATGGCACGCATTAAAATCGAGCACGAAGGGTCTGCTCAATGACGCTGGCTGGGCAAAAGTTCCGGATCGGCGTCGACATCGGCGGGACGTTCACGGACATGGTGCTCCTGTCCGGCGGTGACATCCAGGTGTTCAAGGTGCCTACGGTCCCCTCGGACCCTGCGGCCGGCGTGGTCAATGCCCTGGAGAAAGCGGCCTCCTCTCTGCGGCGTTCTGTGAGCGATCTCCTGCGTGCGTGCGAATTCTTCGTGCATGGTTCGACCGTTGCCACCAACACCATCCTCGAAGGCAAGGGCGCCAAGGTCGGGCTGCTGACTTCGGAGGGGTTCAGGGATGCCTTGGAGATTCGGCGCGGCATTCGCGAGAGCGCCTGGGGACACCGGACACCCTATGCGCCAGTGCTGGTACCGCGTTTCCTGCGGCGCGCCGTGGCGGGTCGAATTGATCGCGACGGCTCGGTCGCGACGCCGCTCAGTGCGGAGGACATCAAGTCAGCGGCGCATGCCTTTTCGGCCCACCAGGTGGAATCGGTGGCAGTCTGCCTCTACAACGGCTATCTCAATTCCGCAGTGGAAGAGGCAGCCGCAGATTCGTTGCGCGTTCACGGCGTATCCATTCCGGTTTCCTTGTCGTCGGTGATCGCTCCCTTGGCCGGCGAGTACGAGCGTTCGTCCACTGCTGTAATGAACGCATACATCGGTCCGAAGACGACCGCCTACCTTACGCTCCTTGCGGACCGCCTCCGCGCGCTCGGACTTGGGCCTGCGGTGATGCTGGTCCAGAGCAACGCCGGTGCGATTTCGGTCGACGAAATCGCCGAGCGGCCAGTAACCCTGTTGCTGTCCGGGCCTGCCTCGGGCGTCGGGGCGTTGCGTTACTACGAGGCCGCGATCGGCTCGGGAAACCTGATCTCGATGGAAATCGGCGGGACAAGCTGCGACGTTGTGCTCGTGGATAAGGGAAAAGTTAGGATCACCGATCAGCTTGACATAGGTGGTTATCGGGTAATGATTCCCTCGGTTGAGGTGCACACCATAGGCGCCGGCGGCGGCACGATCGCTCGCGTGGATGCCGGCGGCATGCTGCAGGTCGGGCCCGAAGGGGCGGGCGCGCGGCCTGGGCCCGCCTGCTTTGGATTCGGCGGAACCGAACCCACGATCACGGATGCGCAAGTGATGCTTGGTCGGCTGAAGGCGGGCCCGTACGCAGGTGGCGCGATCACCATTGACCGCGAGCTCGCGCGCCACGCAATCGGTACCAGGATTGCCGATCCCCTCGGAATTTCATGTGAGGATGCGGCAGCAGGGATCGTCCGCCTGATGGAGCAAAAGCTGCTTGGCGCGGTACAAAAGCTGAGCGTTGAGCGCGGCTATGATCCCCGGCAGTTCACGCTCGTCGCCGCGGGCGGAGCGGGTCCCATGCACGGGGCGGCGGTGGCCCGCCTGCTTGGATGTCCGCGCGCCTATGCGCCGCGGTTATCGGGTGCTTTCTGCGCACTGGGCATGCTGAACGTCAACGCACGGCACGATTTTGTCAGGACCCTCATTTGCCCCCTGGCCGAGGCGAACGACGAAGCATTGGACGCGGTGTTCGACGAACTGTCGAGCGCGGCCATTGCCACGCTCGAGCGTGAGGGCTTCAAACGCGGGGAGATTTTACTGGAGCGTGGCCTGAGCCTGCAGTACCCAGGGCAACAGGCGGACATCCAGGTCGTCGTATCTGGCGACGGCGCCCTGGACCAGGTGCGTGTGCGAGAGGCTTTCGAAGTCCTGCACCAGCAGTTTTTCGGGCATATCCAGCCGGCAGGCTCACCATTGATCACGAAAGTGCGCCTTGCTGGAATCGGCGTGCTTCCGAGCTTGGCGATGAGCGCACAGGAGGGTGCAGCGCACGACCCCGAGCCGCGCGAATTTCGCCAAGTCTGGATCGACCCGACTCACGGTTGGTCTAGGACGCCTGTCTATAACGGCGCGGATCTGCGCCCCGGTTCCAGTCTCGTGGGGCCGGCCATTATCGACGAAGGCACGACAACCATCGTTGCCGGTGCGGGAGATTGGGTAACGGTGGATAGAGGCAACAACTATTTTATTTTCCTAGCGACCCGGGAAGCGAAGCCATGAGCGTCATCGACCCGGTCGTCCTTTCGCTGATCCAGAACCGGCTGGACAACATCGCCGTTCAAATGGGGGGTGTCATGCTACGCACCGCCCGCAGCCCAATATTCAGCCAGTCCCACGATTTCTCGTGCTTCCTGACCGATGGTTTCGGCACGCTTGTATCGCAGGCTGACGGCATCCCGATCCATTCCGGCGGCGGCGGTGTGTCGGTACGCGCAATGCTCGCGGCATTCGCCGGCACTATCGCGCCCGGGGACGTCTACCTTTCCAATGACCCATACGTGGCAGGCGGAAATCACTTGCCGGACTGGGTGCTCGCACGGCCGGTATTCGTAGGCAAAAAATTGGTGGCGTTCGCGTGCAACCGAGCGCATCAGGCCGACATTGGGGGCGGCGTAGCCGGAACCTACAACCCGCACGCGACCGAAATCTTTCAGGAAGGGCTCCGGTTGCCGCCCCTGAAACTCATCGACAAAGGAGTGGAGCGCGGCGACCTGTGGTCCTTGTTGATGCTCAATACCCGATGCCCGGAGGAAATGGACGGCGACCTCAGGGCCATGCTGGGATCGACGCAGATAGGTGCCGAAAAAATAACGGAACTGGCCCGAGAACTGGGGCCCGCGGTGATGCGGAACTATCTGGACGCCCTTCTCGCACACGGTGAGAAAGCGCTCGAGGCAGCGTTGGGCGACCTGCCCGACGGGGAGTACTTCGCTGAGGAGAGGCTGCTCAACGATTGTTTTGAGGACCGTCTGATCATGCTCAGAGTCCGGGCGCGCAAGGAAGGCGGCCGCCTGACAATCGACTTTACCGGCACGGATCCGCAAATCAAGGGGTTTAAGAATTCCTCGCTTGCGAATACGCACTCCGCCGTCTACGCGGCCGTGGCTTCCTTTTTTGACGAGAACCTGCCGCGCAACGAGGGCTCGTTTCGATGCATTTCCATCGTGGCTCCGAAAGGGACGCTGGTAAATCCAAAT
>CAMBSA010000385.1 GCA_945869935.1 Bordetella parapertussis
TTCAGACTTTGCACCCGTCTCCGACATGCGCGCGAGCGCCGAGTACCGCCGCGTCGTCGCGGAGAATCTGCTGCGACGCTTTTTTCTCGAGACCAGCGGCGAGGCTGTGGCGAACCCAATGCCGACGCAGGTCGGGCAGGTCGGAGAACTGACATGAACACTCCGGACCGGATCGAGGGCGGCGCCGGCGCTCCGATAAGTGGCGGCGCGGGCGCCTCCGTCCGCCACGACAGCGCGTATCTGCATGTCGCAGGCGAGGCCACTTATATCGACGACATCCTGGAGGCGCATGGCACGCTGCACGCCGCCTTCGGCCTGTCCACGAGCGCGCACGCACGCGTGCTGACCATGGATCTCGATGCGGTGCGACGCTCACCCGGCGTGGTCGCGGTTCTCACGGCATCCGACATTCCCGGCGAGAACAACTGTTCGCCGGTGCTGCACGACGATCCGATTCTTGCCGACGGGCTTGTCCAGTATGTCGGCCAGCCGATGTTCCTGGTGGTGGCACGCACCGTGGATGAGGCCAGGCGCGCCGCGCGGCTTTGCGTCGTGGATTACGAGGAACTTCCGGCGTTGCTCACCGTGGACGAGGCGCTCGCTGCGCAGTCCTGGGTGCTTCCGCCGCTCATCATGGAACGCGGCGATCCTGCGGCGGCACTGGCCACGGCACCGCGCAAGCTGGAAGGCAAGCTTCGCACCGGTGCGCAGGAACAGTTCTATCTCGAAGGACAGGTCGCCTACGCGATACCGCTCGAGGACGGCACCTTGCGTCTCTACAGTTCGACCCAGCACCCGGGAGAAGTTCAGCTCAAGGCGGCCGAGGCAATCGGTCGTGGTGCGAAGGACGTGACCGTGGAATGCCGGCGCATGGGGGGCGGCTTTGGCGGCAAGGAGACGCAGGCCGCGATCTTCGCCTGTGCCGCGGCGGTTGCGGCACACCGGCTCGGCCGGCCGGTCAAGCTGCGTGCCGACCGCGACGACGACTTCATGATCACCGGCAAGCGCCACGATTTCCTGATCGAGTACGAGGTCGGCTTTGACGACACCGGCCGGATCCTCGGCATTGACCTGATGCTTGCCTCGCGCTGCGGCTATTCCGCCGACCTGTCCGGTCCGGTCAACGATCGCGCAGTCGCGCACGCGGACAATGCGTACTTCCTCGAGAACGTGCGCATCCGGTCCTATCGCTGCAAGACGAACACCCAGTCGATGACCGCGTTTCGCGGCTTTGGCGGACCGCAGGGGATGATGGCGATCGAGACGGTGGTGGATGAAATCGCGCGTGCGCTCGGCCGCGATCCGCTCGAAGTGCGCAAGCGCAATTTCTACGGCATCGGTGAGCGCGATGTCGCGCACTACGACATGAAGATCGAGGACAACGTTCTGCATCAGATCGTCCCCGAACTCGAGGCAAGTTCCGATTACGCGGCGCGGCGTGCCGCGATCGTGCGCTGGAACGCGGACAGTCCGGTGATCAAGCGAGGCATCGCGCTCACACCGCTCAAGTTCGGCATCTCCTTCACCAACACCATGCTCAACCAGGGCGGGGCGCTGGTGCAGGTCTATACCGACGGCACGGTGCTGGTGAACCACGGCGGCACCGAGATGGGACAGGGCCTGTACACCAAGGTGGCGCAGGTGGTGGCGGAGGAGTTCCAGATCGACATCGGCCGCGTGCGCGTGTCGGCCACCGACACCAGCAAGGTTCCCAACGCCTCGGCTACTGCTGCTTCGAGCGGCACCGACCTGAACGGCAAGGCGGCGCAGATCGCGGCGCGCCAGATCAAGCAACGGCTGGTGGAGTTCGCCGCGCAGCACCTTGGTGTTCCTGCGGACACGATTTCGTTTTCGGGCAACCGCGTGCACGGCGGCGAAAAGTCGCTCGGTTTCGCGGAGATCGCCAAGCTCGCCTGGAAGGGCAGGATCTCGCTCTCCGCATCAGGTTTCTACCGCACGCCAAAAATCACCATCGACATGGCGACCAAAAAGGGCAGGTCATTTTTCTATTTCGCCTACGGTGCGTCGGTCACCGAGGTCGCGATCGACACCCTCACCGGCGAATCGCGCGTATTGCGAGTCGATGTGCTGCAGGATGCCGGCCGCTCGCTCAATCCGGCGATCGATCTCGGGCAGGTCGAAGGCGGCTATGTGCAGGGACTTGGATGGCTCACCAGCGAGGAACTCGTCTGGGACGGGAAGGGCCGTCTGCGGACCCATGCCCCTTCTACGTACAAGATTCCGGTTGCGAGCGACGTGCCGGCGGACTTTCGCGTGAAACTCTGGGAACGCGGTGAGAACATCGAGGACAGCGTGTTCCGTTCCAAGGCGGTGGGCGAGCCGCCGTTCATGCTTGCCATGTCGGCATTTTTTGCGATCAAGGATGCCATCGCGTCGAGCGCGATCGTAGAAACTGCGGCGTCGAGCGCGATCGTAGAAACTGCGGCGTCGAGCGCGATCACAGAGACTACGGTGACCAGCCCGCGCATCGACGCGCCGGCAACGCCCGAAGCAATCCTGTTCTCCGTGCGGGAACTGGCCGAACGTATTCACGGAGTGGGCGTTACATGAACTGGGTCGAGCGACTCCGCGCGCTTTCCGAACCGGCGGCACTGGTCACGGTGGTGAACGCCGAAGGCTCCACGCCGCGGCCTGCGGGAACGCGGATGATCGTCACCGCCGGCGCGGTGTACGAGACCATCGGCGGCGGCAATCTCGAATTCAAGGCGATCGAACTTGCGCGCCGGCATCTCAACGAGGCTCGTGCCGGCGAAATCGCGTTTTATCGATTTCCCCTCGGCCCCGCGCTCGGCCAATGCTGCGGCGGGGCGGCGAGTGTCGTGATCGAACATCTCGAACCGGATACGACCGGCTGGGTCGCGACGCTGGCGGGCCGGCTCGCAAACGGCATCCAGGTGGTACTGGCAACGCCGCTATCCGCCGCCTGGCGCCACGGCAGGGTCATCGAGCGCCGTGATGCCGGCTGCGTGGCCGACAGCGGCATTCCCCTGCCTGCGCGCCTGCGCGATGTGGCGCGTGAACTGCTGGAGCGCTCCGATGCCGATGCGGCATCCGCGTTCGTCTCCGGGCGCGACGCCGAGCCGGAAGGCGGCGTGCTGTTCGAGCGCATCGGACCCGAACCGTTTCGCATCGAGGTGTTCGGCGCAGGGCACGTCGGTCAGGCGTTGTTACGCGTGCTCGCAGGATTGCCCTGCCGCGTGCGCTGGATCGATGAGCGCGAAGCGCAGTTTCCTTCTGCTGTGCCTGACAACGTGGCGGTGCTGTCGGTCGATGTCCCCGCTGCCGAAGTCGACGCAGCCCCCGCGGGCGCCTGGTTCCTTGTGATGACGCACAGCCATGCGCTCGACCAGGACATCTGCGAGCGGGTGATGCGTCGCGGGGATTTTTCCTACCTCGGTCTCATCGGCTCGAAGACCAAGCGCGCGCAGTTCGAGCGCCGGCTTGCCGAGCGCGGTATCCCGCGCGAGCAGTTGGCTCGC
>CAMBSA010000386.1 GCA_945869935.1 Bordetella parapertussis
TGCATTCTGAACCGCAGATTAACGCGGATAAACGCAGATAGAAAAAGCAGGACGCAGGATTTCATCCGCGTTTATCTGCGTTCATCTGCGGTTGATTTGCCTTTCAGTCCGAGGAGGAACGCATGAGTGAGTACAAGGCGCCGATCAAGGACATGCTGTTCGTGCTCAAGGAACTCGCCGGTCTCGCTGACGTGGCGAAGCTGCCCGGCTGCGAGGACGTGAACGCGGAACTCGTCGAACAGATCCTCGAGGAAAACGGCCGCTTCGCCACTGAAGTCCTGTCTCCCCTGAACAAGAGCGGCGATGCCGAGGGCTCGGTGCTGAAGGACGGCAAGGTCACCACGCCGAAGGGCTTCAAGGAGGCCTACCGGCAGTTCGTCGACGGCGGCTGGAACGCGCTGCAGTTCCCGGCGGACTACGGCGGGCAGGGCCTGCCCAAGCTGGTGGCCACGCCGGTCATGGAGATGTGGAAGTCCTCCAACCTGTCGTTTTCGCGTTGTCCCTTGCTCACGGGCGGCGCGATCGAGGCGCTGCTGCTCAAGGGCAGCGATGCGCAGAAGAAAACCTTCCTGCCGAAGATGGTGTCGGGCGAATGGACCGGCACGATGAATCTCACCGAACCGCAGGCGGGCACCGACCTTGCCCTGCTCAAGACACGCGCGGAACGCCAGTCGGACGGCACCTATCGCATTCGCGGTCAGAAGATCTTCATCACCTTCGGCGAACACGATTTCACCGAGAACATCGTTCACCTCGTGCTCGCGCGCACGCCCGATGCGCCCGAGGGCGTGAAGGGCATCTCGCTTTTCGTGGTGCCCAAGTTCCTCGTGAACCCGGACGGCAGCCTCGGTGCGCGCAACGACGTGAAATGCGCCTCGCTCGAACACAAGCTCGGCATCCACGCGAGTCCGACGGCGGTGATGATTTACGGCGAAAAGGACGGCGCGATCGGCACCCTCGTCGGCGAGGAAAACCGCGGGCTCGAATACATGTTCATCATGATGAACGCGGCGCGATTTGCCGTCGGCCTGGAAGGCGTTGCGATTGGTGAGCGTGCCTACCAGCGCGCGCTCGCGTATGCGAAAGATCGCGTTCAGAGCCGCGACCTGGTCGAGGGTGGAAAATCGGTGCCGATCATCCGTCACCCCGATGTGCGCCGGATGCTGATGAGCATGAAGGCGCAGACCGAGGCGATGCGCGCGCTTGCCTGCGTCACCGCGGCGGCGATGGACATCGCGCACAGGCATCCGGATGCGAACGAGAAAAAACGTCATCAGGCTTTCGTTGACCTGATGATCCCGGTGGTGAAGGGCTGGTCCACCGAGACCGGCATCGAGATCGCCTCCACCGGCGTGCAGGTGCACGGCGGCATGGGCTTCATCGAGGAGACCGGCGCGGCGCAGCATCTTCGCGATGCGCGGATCACCACGATCTACGAAGGCACCACCGGCATCCAGGCGAACGACCTCGTCGGGCGGAAGATCGCGCGCGAGGGCGGCGCGACCGCAAAGGTGGTGCTCGGAATGATCAGCGCCACCGTGGCGGAGCTCGCCGCGGCGCCGGGTGACGATGTTGCAGCGATCCGCAAATCACTCGCAGCCGGCGCGGCGGCGGCTGCGGACTGTGTTGACTGGATCGTTGCGACCAACAAGGACGACATCAAGGCGGTGTACGCCGGATCGGTCCCGTTCCTGAAGCTGATGGGCATCGTGCTCGGCGGCTGGCAGATGGCGCGTGCGGCGCTCGCGGCGCAGCGCGTGATGGCCTCGGGCGGTGACTCGTCCTTCTGCGAAGCGAAGATCGCAACCGCGCGGTTCTTTGCCGAGCATGTGCTGTCGCAGGCACCGGGGCTGCGTGACACGATCACCAACGGCGCGAAAGGCGTGCTCGCGCTTGCGGAAGACCAGTTCTAGACCGACGAACTGACTACCGCGAAGTACTTCGCGGTCACCCAGGCATACATCGCACCAAAGGCAAGCAATGCCCCGGCGGTGACCGCGAACAGGCTGTCCACGCCGAAGCCGAACACCCGGCTCGCGAGCGTGCAGCCGATCACGATGATGCTCATGCGGACGACGACGCAGGCGAGCGGCCACACCATGCGGCCGGTGCCCTGGAAAGAAAAGTAGAGCGCCATGCCCAGACCGAGCAGGGCATAGGCCGGGCCGACGATGTGCAGGTAGCGATAGGCGATCGCGAGCACCGCCGGATCGGATGAGAACCAGTCCGCCCAGAGATGCGGTGCGATCGCGACGACGATTCCGATGCTGCCGCACACCGCGGCGGCGAAGCTGCTGCCGATCCAGGCGATGCGACGCGCGCGTTCTCGCTGCCCGGCGCCGACGTTGGTGCCGACCATCGCGACCAGCGCGCCGCCGAAGCCGAACACGATCGGAATCTGCAGGTATTCAAGGCGCGCGCCGATGCCGTAGCCGGCGATCGCGGCGGTGCCGTAGATGCCGACGAAGCCGGTGGTGACCGCGACCGACAGGTTGATCAGGATCGCGTGCACGCAGGCCGGAATGCCGACCTTGAGAATGTCGAGGAAGCGTTCGCGCCTGAGGGCAGAGGGGTGCAGCCGGATCGCGCTGCCCGGGCGAAGCAGCTTCCACGCGAGTATCGAGCTGCCGATGATGTAGTAGGCGAGATAGGCGATGGCCGCGCCGCGCACGCCCAGGCCCTCGAATCCGCCGGCGCCAAAGATGAGCAGCGGCGAAAGCGGGATCACCGCCACCGCCCCCCAGACCAGAACCACCGCCGGTGTACGCATGTCGCCGGTGCCGCGAAGCACGCTCGCCAGGCTGTTCATGACCCACACCAGTACCGAGCCGCCGAAGACCCAGTTCGAATAGACCAGCGCCGCGTCGAGTGCCTCGCCCTGTCCTCCCATGGAGCGGTAGATCAGCGGGCCGAAGCCGAGTGTCACGATCGAGAACGCGGCGCCAATCGCAAGCGCGATCAGCAGGGCATGCCAGGCGAGGGCTTCGGCGTCAGCTGTGCGTTTCGCGCCCAGCGCGCGGGCGATGGAGGATGAAATCCCGCCGCCCATCGCGCCGGCGGAGGCCATCTGCATCAGCATCACCAGCGGGAAGACGAGCGCGACACCGGCAAGCGGCGCGGTGCCGAGAAGACCGACAAAGCAGGCCTCGGCGATGCTGACCGCGGCCTGCGCGCAGATCACCAGCATGTTGGGCACCGACAGCCGCAGCAGGGTCGGCAGGATCGGACCCGAGAGCATCCGGGTTCGCGCGTCGGTCACGGTCGTGCGGTCTTTCGCGGGCAGGGGTGCCGATACTAACCTGCGGTACGTGGCGAGATCAGGCGGCGCCATCGAATGAGCAATACATCAGGGGCGAGCAGCACCTTGACCGTCGCAGTGAAGTCCGGCGCATGGAGCGGCCTGCTCGCCGCCTGGCCGGCGGGTACGCTTGCCGGCGTTGTCACCGCTACATGTTCGGGTAGTTCGGCCCTTCGCCGCCCTGCGGCACCACCCAGAC
>CAMBSA010000387.1 GCA_945869935.1 Bordetella parapertussis
GTCGCAGGTGCTTGATTCGATGCGGATAAGCGGCCTGCTCTGCGCGACGCCCGGGCTTGAATCGGCGCCCGGGGACCGACTAGCGCCGGTGACCGAAGCAGCGCACCGGCTAGCGCCGGTGACCGAAGTAGCGCACCGGCTAGCGCCGGTGCTCGCCCACCTTGACGATTTTCATGGTGTTGGTGCCGCCCGCCTTGCCGATCGGCTCGCCGATGGTGAGCACGATCAGGTCGCCGTCCTGCACCACGCCCTGCTCCACCAGCACGCGCTCGGCTTCGGCCAGCAGCTCCTCGCGGTCGCTGCCGACATGCTTGATCATCAGCGGATAGGTGTCGCGAAACAGCGTGGTGCGGTAGCGCGTGGCGGTGTGCGCCGTAAGCGCATAGATCGGCACGCCGCAATTCATGCGCGACATCCAGAGCGCGGTGGAACCCGATTCGGTAAGCGAGGCGATGAGTTTCACCTTGAGGTGAAAGGCGGTAAACAGCGCCGCCATCGCGATCGACTGGTCAACCCGGGTGAAGACCCGGTTGAGGAATTCCTGGTCGAGCGACAGCGGCTGGCTCTGCTCGGCCTCGATGCAGATCCGGTCCATCGCCTCAATCGCCTCCACCGGGTACTTGCCGCTCGCGGATTCGGCCGAGAGCATCACCGCGTCGGTGCCATCAAGCACCGCGTTGGCAACATCCGACACCTCGGCACGAGTGGGCACCGGACTTGAGACCATCGACTCCATCATCTGCGTGGCGGTGATGGTGAGCTTGTTGTGCTCGCGCGCCATGCGGATCATGCGCTTCTGCAACGCCGGCACCGAGGCATCGCCCACTTCCACCGCGAGATCACCGCGCGCCACCATGATGCCGTCGGAGGCGGACATGATGTCCTCCAGCGCATTCGGCAACACCGCCTCGGCGCGCTCGATCTTGGCGATCAAAAAAGAGCGTCCGCCGGCCGCGCGCAGCAACTGGCGCGCCATGTACATGTCGGCGCTGGTCTTGGGGAACGACACCGCGAGGTAGTCGGCGTTGATCTTGGCCGCGACCTTCACGTCTTCCATGTCCTTGGAGGTGAGCGCGGGCGCGGTGAGTCCGCCCCCCTTGCGGTTGATACCCTTGTTGTTGGAGAGTTCACCGCCGTGGATGACGCGGCAGCGCACCTTGTTGCGGATCACGTCCAGCACCTCGAACACGATGCGCCCGTCATCGAGCAGCAGCATGTCGCCCGCGCTCACATCGCGCGGCAGCTCGGGGTAGTCGAGGCCGACGGTGGTCTGGTCGCCCATCTGGCAATCGGCATCCAGCGTGAAGATATCGCCCGGCGCCAGCGTGATGCGGCCTTCCTTGAATTTGCCCACGCGGATCTTCGGGCCCTGCAGGTCGACCATGATGCCAACGGTGCGCCCGGTGGTGCGGCAGAGTTCGCGGATCATCTCGGCGCGCCGGATGTGGTCTTCGGCCGTGCCGTGGGAAAAGTTGAGCCGCACCACGTCGACGCCGGCGTGGAACATGCGCTCGAGGGTCGCGGGATCGCTGGAGGACGGGCCGAGAGTCGCTACGATCTTGGTGCTTCGAAGCATGGTTCGTTTCCTTACGGTGTCAATGACAGACAAATCCGAAAACCCAAAAGTGCAACTTTTCTGTTTCTACATGCCCGGCTGGTGCGTGAAAGCCGTCAATCTGATTGCTATATTCAGCAATTACATCGTGCAACGGACTCAGGCGGCAGCCCGTGATTCCAGCACCTCGATCGCGGGCAGCGGCTTGCCTTCGAGGAATTCGAGGAACGCGCCGCCGCCGGTGGAGATGTAGGAAATCCGATCCGACACACCGTACTTCGAAATCGCAGCCAGCGTATCACCACCGCCCGCGATCGAGAAAGCACTCGACTCCGCGATGGCGTTCGCCAGCACGCGCGTGCCGCCGCCGAACTGGTCGAACTCGAACACGCCCACCGGGCCGTTCCAGACGATCGTGCCTGCGCCTTTGAGCATTCCGGCGAGCATATCGGCTGTCTTCGGACCGATGTCGAGGATGAGATCATCATCCGCGACCTCTGTTACGGATTTTGTGGTGGCCGTCGCGTCAGCCGCGATCGCCTTGGCGCAGACCACATCCACCGGCACCGGCACCGAGCCGCCCTTGGCGCGCATGATTTCGATGATGCGATTCGCCTCGGGCACGAGGTCGTGTTCGGCGAGCGACTTGCCGGTCTTGTGGCCGGCGGCGATCAGGAAGGTGTTGGCGATGCCGCCGCCCACGATCAGCTGATCCACCTTCTCGGCAAGCGAGGCGAGGATGGTGAGCTTGGTCGACACCTTGGAACCCGCGACGATCGCGACCATCGGCCGCTTCGGGCTGCGCAGTGCCAGCGACAGCGCATCGATTTCGGCGGCCATCAGCGGGCCGGCGCAGGCAACCGGCGCGAACCGCGCCATGCCGTGGGTGGTGGCTTCCGCGCGATGCGCAGCACCAAAGGCGTCGTTCACGTAGATGTCGCACAGCGCCGCGAGCTTGCGCGCGAGCGCTTCGTCGTCCTTCTTTTCGCCCTTGTTGCAGCGGCAGTTCTCGAGCATGACGATTTCGCCCGGCTTCACCGTCACGCCCTCCACCCAGTTGGCGACGAGCGGCACCGGACGGCCGAGGAGTTCGGCGAGACGCTTGGCGATCGGTGCGAGCGAATCCTCCGGCTTCATCTGGCCCTCGGTGGGGCGACCGAGGTGAGACGTGACCATGACGGCGGCACCGGCGTCGATCGCGTGACGCATGCCGGCAACCGAGGCACGGATGCGGGTGTCATCGGTGATTGCGCCGGAATCGTCCTGCGGCACGTTGAGGTCGGCGCGGATGAAGACCCGCTTGCCGCGCAAGTCGAGTTCGGTCATTCGAAGTATGGTCATGATGGTTGTCAGTCTCGATAAAGAAAAAAGCGCCGCAGGGGCGGCGCTTTTTTGCAGGGTTCTGCCGGTGTACGTTCCGACAGTGGATTACTTCGCACCCATCAGCACGACGGTGGTATCGAGCATGCGGTTGCTGAAGCCCCATTCGTTGTCGTACCACGAGCAGGCCTTCACCAGCGTGCCGTCGGACACCTTGGTCATGCTCGCATCGAAGCTCGAGGACGCCGGGTTGTGGTTGAAGTCGCTCGACACCAGCGGCTCGTCCGAATACTCGAGCACGCCCTTGAGCGCGCCCTCGGAGGCGGCCTTCATCGCCTTGTTGATTTCGTCCACCGTGGTGGCGCGCTTGGCGACAAAGCTCAGATCGACGAAGGACACGTTGATGGTAGGCACGCGCATCGAATAACCGTCCAGCTTGCCGTTCAGGTGCGGCAGCACCAGCCCGACGGCGGCAGCGGCGCCGGTCTTGGTCGGGATCATGTTCTGGGAGGCCGATCTCGCGCGCCGCAGGTCCGAGTGGTAGACGTCGGTCAGCACCTGGTCGTTGGTGTAGGAATGGACCGTGAGCATCAGCCCGGAGACCACG
>CAMBSA010000388.1 GCA_945869935.1 Bordetella parapertussis
CCTTCGAAAAACCGGGCATCCAGCCATTCCCGAACAAATTGAAGGCGAGTTCATTATTGACAGGCCTCGCACTCGGGGTTGTCAATCGAGCAGAAATTTGCCGCATCAGGAGCGCCTTGGGACGCCGATGTCAGTGATCCACCTTCGGAGGGAACCGCATTCAGTTGCCCCGTGCTAATGGTTGATTTTTCAGCATGAGTGGCACCCATCGTCCGTAAATAATAAGTTGTCTTGAGACCCCGAAGCCACGCCAGCCGGTAGGTCTCGTCCAGCTTCTTGCCCGACACACTGGCGACATAAATATTCAGCGACTGCGCCTGGTCAATCCATTTCTGCCTCCTTGCGGCGCACTCCACAAGCCAAGTCGGATCTATCTCGAATGCCGTTGCAAACAGCCTCCGAAGCTCTGCAGGCACTCGATCTATACGCGCCAGATTGCCATCGAAATACTTGAGGTCTGCAACCATGACTTCATCCCACAAACCCAGTTTCTTGAGATTTCGGACCAAGTACTCGTTTGCGATCGTGAATTCCCCGGAAAGGTTCGACTTTACATACAGGTTCTGGAACGTCGGCTCGATGCAGGCGGCTACTCCGATGATGTTCGAAATCGTGGCGGTAGGTGCAATGGCAAGGCAATTCGAATTGCGCATACCAAATTGGTGGATTCTTTTCCGAAGCGGCTGCCAATCCATGGATTCGGATTGATCTACCTCGACAAATCCGCCCCGCTCCTCACTGAGAAGCCTCAGCGTATCCTGAGGAAGGATTCCCCTGCTCCACAACGACCCATGGTACGTTGCATACTTTCCACGCTCTTCGGCAAGTTCTGTGGATGCCCAGTATGTGTAATAAGCCACGGCCTCCATCGACTTGTCTGAAAACTCGACCGCTTCTTGAGACGCGTAAGGGATCCGCAGCTCATGCAGACAATCCTGGAAGCCCATGATGCCTAGACCAACCGGACGATGCCGGAGATTCGAATTGCGAGCCTTGTCAACGGCGTAGTAATTGATGTCGACTACGTTGTCGAGCATCCGCATCGCCGTGGATATGGTCTTCTTCAATTTGTCGTGATCAAGCTTTCCATCGCGGAGATGCGCCGTTAGATTGACAGAGCCGAGGTTGCAGACTGCGATCTCGCGTTCATTGGTATTGAGCGTGATTTCGGTGCACAGGTTGGAACTGTGCACTACCCCAACATGCTGCTGCGGCGAGCGAACGTTGCACGGGTCTTTGAATGTGATCCACGGATGCCCCGTTTCAAAAAGCATACTGATCATCTTGCGCCAGAGTTGTAGCGCGGGAATTTTCTTGAACAGCTTCAACTCCCCTCGGGCGACCTTGTCCTCGTAAGCAACGTAAGCCTTTTCAAACGCCTTCCCGAACAGGTCATGCAAATCGGGCGCGTCGGACGGGCTGAATAAGGTCCACTCCCCCGCCTCCATCACCCGCTTCATGAACAGGTCCGGAATCCAGTTGGCTGTATTCATGTCATGGGTCCGCCGGCGATCGTCCCCGGTATTCTTGCGGAGTTCAAGAAACTCCTCGATGTCGAGATGCCAAGTCTCAAGATAGGAGCAAACTGCCCCCTTCCTCTTTCCGCCCTGATTTACAGCGACTGCAGTGTCATTGACCACCTTCAGGAAGGGCACGACGCCTTGTGATTTTCCGTTGGTTCCCTTGATATGGGACCCCAAGGCTCGCACAGGAGTCCAGTCATTTCCTAGACCGCCTGCGTATTTTGCAAGGAGCGCATTTTCCTTGATCGCCTCGTATATCCCCTCAAGTTCGTCCGCAACGGTAGTCAGATAGCACGACGATAATTGTGATCGCAATGTCCCGGAGTTGAACAATGTCGGGGTTGAGCTCATGAAATCGAAACTCGACAACACGCTGTAGAATTCAATCGCACGCGCTTCGCGGTCAATTTCATTCAACGCGAGTCCCATTGCAACACGCATGAAAAACGCTTGCGGTAGTTCTATCCTGGACTCTTGGATATGCAGGAAATACCGATCGTATAGTGTTTGCAAACCCAGATAATCAAACTGGAGATCGCGCGTCGAGTCCAGTGCGGACGCAATTTTAGCGAGGTCAAACGTTCCCAGCTTAGGATCTAGCAGCTCGGCCTTGATTCCCTTCTTGATGAAGTCAGGGAAATACTCACGATATCGGTCGCGCATTTCTTCCTGGGAAACCGTCTCCCCGAGCACTTCGTGGCGAATCGTATGCAGGAGGAGTCTTGCCGTCACATAACTATAGGCAGGCTCCTTTTCGATCAAAGCACGCGCCGAAAGGATCGCGGACTTGCGCAGTTCCTCTATGGGTACGCCGTCGTAGATGTTCTTCAGGGTTTCGGAGATGATTGCCTTGGAATCAACGCCTTCTCCAAGCGATTGGCAGGCCGACTCTACGAGGCTTTGCAACTCTGCATGATCCAGCGGCTTTCTGACCCCATCCTCGATGACGTTTAAAACCGGGGCTTTGGCGGCCTTTTTCTGTCCCGCCTCGCGCACCCGCGCTTCGGAACGCTTCTGCCTATAAAGCACGTAAGCACGAGCCGCCTCATGTTCGCCCGACCGCATCAATGCCAGTTCGACTTGATCCTGCACGTCCTCAATATGGAACGTCCCGCCCCCTGGCTGCCGCCGCACCAATGCTCCCACCACCCCATCGGTCAGAGCGGCCACCACCTCGCGAATCCTGGCTGAGGCGGCGCCTTGCCCCCCCTCAACAGCCAGGAAAGCCTTGGTCATGGCAACGGAAATCTTCGCGGGTTCAAATCCCACAACGGCTCCATTGCGGCGAATCACCTTGTGCTGGGAGAGGCCCGGCTCAGGATTTGACGATTGCTGAATCGACTCCATGCTGCCGCCGGAAGAAGGAAAAACTTGTGAGACTACTGCGGCGGGTTGCATAGGCAATCTCCTCTGATCCTATTTTTTTTTAGCTTGACGCGGAATGATGAAGCGAACCGCAACGGAGCCGCATGACGACCATGAACGGGGCGGATATCGCCTTTCGCAGCAAACTGTTGAATCTGAAGTGTCGGCTTCATAACCACAATATATAGTACCTTCACTGGATCTTGCAACTAATTCTAGTACGGAAGTCCCAATTTCTCGGTGGCGAGCGCGTTTGATCGCGCAGGCAGCGGCAAGAGATTAGCGAGAGCTGGTGCATCCGAAGGAATTTGAATGTCGACTTTGGCAAGCGGACTTGCAGACCGCGATGACAGCCCCTTTAAAACGCCAGGGCCGTAGGGACTGAGCGACTACCGCGGCAGAATCGCCCGGTAATGTGACCAGTCAAACGAGGGGCCGGGATCAGACTTTCGTCCTATCGCAATATCACAATGTCCGACAATGTCGACGATCGCATAGCGGGCAATAAGCTGGGCCGTGATATCCGCAAGTTGCAGATATTGCACCGCAGCGTACGGCACGTCATCCGACCCTTCGAGTTCAACACCAAT
>CAMBSA010000389.1 GCA_945869935.1 Bordetella parapertussis
GACATAGCGGTGCTTGTGTTTCTCATGCACGCGTCCGGAGGCATCCGTAGCGGTTTGGGGGTCATGCTGCTGATATCGTTGGCGGCTGCGGCTTTGGTTTCGCGCGGTACCTTGCTGCTTTTTTACGCGGCGGTTGCGTCGATTGCTGTCCTGCTGGAGCAAACTTACTGGGTGCTGGTGCTCGATGCCAGCACGGCGAATTATCTGCAGCCGGGCCTGCTGTCGATCGGGTATTTCGCAACGGCGCTCATTACGAATCAGCTCGCCCTGCGAGTAATTCGAAATGAACGGGTGGCCCGTCAGCGAGGCGCCGATCTTGCGGATCAACTTCGCATCAATCAACTCGTGATCCAGGATGTGCAGGATGGAGTCATGGTGGTCGACGCCAATGATCTGGTCCGGCTTCACAACCCTCAGGTATCAACTCTGCTTGGGCGTGCAGCCCCTGAACTTGACCAGGTAGCGCGCTATTCCGAAGAACTGGCCAGCCGCCTTGCGGAATGGCGCTCGGGGTCGGGAGACACTTCGGTCAGCTTGAGGTTTCCTGAAAGCGGCCGCCTTGTTCGCGCACGCTTTGTCGCGGCCGGTGTAGGCGGCGGAAGTTTCGCGCTCGTTTTTCTTGAGGACCTGTCCAAGCAGCAGGAGCATGTGCAGCAACTCAAGCTCGCGGCGCTCGGCAGGCTCACCGCAAACATTGCGCACGAAATCCGCAATCCACTTTCCGCAATAACTCATGCCTCGGACCTGCTCGTGGAGGAGAGCAGAAGCGAGTCACGTGAACGTCTGACACGAATCATTCGCGACAATGCGCAGCGCCTGGATCGAATGGTCAAGGACATCCTTGAATTGTCACGGCGCGACCGTACGCGGCGCGAGACGATATCGCTATCTGCATATTTGCGCTCTTTTGTCGACGAGTTCGTGCAGATAGAAGGCTTGTCCTCGTCAATATTTGTCGTTCACGCGCAGGAAGATGTGCGGGTTGAATTTGATCGGGTGCATCTGCACCAAATACTTTGGAACCTTGTGCAAAACGCGTGGAGACATTGCCTGAAGACCGAAAGCAGCGTAAAGCTATCCCTGCAGAGGCAGGGGGCACGCGTAGAATTACATGTTACTGACGACGGCACCGGTATTCCCCGAGACCTTCAATCGCAGCTGTTTGAACCCTTTTTCACAACATTCTCCAGTGGAACCGGGCTGGGGCTCTATATCGCTCGGGAACTTTGCGCGGCGAACGGCGCCTCGCTCGAGTACTTGGAGCGTCATGAAGGGGCGGATTTTTGCATTCATTGGCAGATAGCTCCGTGAACCGTCGCACCGAGCGCAATTCGCGCAGGGCGGGTTCGGCTCGTGTGCTGGTAGTCGATGACGAGGCCGATATCCGGGAACTGCTCGAATTGTCCCTGATTCGCATGGGGCTCACGGTTGAGTCTGCAGGATCGATCGGCGAGGCGAAGCGCTTGCTTGACGAGAAGACCTTCGATCTGTGCTTGACCGACATGCGGCTTCCTGATGGAGAGGGCATAGATCTCGTGCGACACATATCCGCGAATTGTGCGGATCTGCCCGTGGCCGTGATCACCGCATATGGCAGTACGGAAAATGCGGTCGTTGCGTTGAAAAGCGGCGCTTTTGACTATCTGACCAAGCCACTCGCCCTTGAGCAGCTGCGCACGCTGATCAAGTCGGCGCTGGTAATTCCGCAACATGCGACGCTTTCGCCTTCGGGGATGCCCGTGCTGCTGGGGCAGAGCGCGGCAATGCAAGCGGTGCGCTTCACGATTGAGAAACTTGCAAGGAGTCAAGCGCCGGTCTACGTCACCGGCGAATCCGGTAGTGGCAAGGAACTCGCAGCGCGTGCCATTCATTCGAACGGTGCCCGCAGGGATCATCCCTTCATTCCTGTCAATTGCGGGGCGATTCCGGAAAACCTCGTTGAAAGCGAGTTCTTCGGTTACCGGAAGGGCGCTTTTACCGGCGCGGATGCCGACCACGACGGTTTTTTTCACGTGGCGAACGGCGGGACTCTCTTTCTGGATGAGGTGGCCGATCTGCCGTTTGGCATGCAGGTCAAGCTGCTGCGGGCAATTCAGGAGAAGCGGGTACGCAAGGTCGGAGCGGCCACAGAAGAGCCAGTCGATGTACGCATTATTTGTGCGACGCACCAGAATCTTCAGTCGTGCGTCGAGGCGGGAAAATTTCGCCAGGACCTTTACTACCGGCTTGCTGTGATCGAGTTGCGAATGCCGCCGCTTCGTGAATGCCGCGAGGACATTCCGCTTCTTGCCGGTGTGATGCTGGAGCGCTACGCGGGCGGCGCCGGGCCCAGGCTGTCTGCCGCAGCGACGAGCGTTTTGGCAAGCTACAACTTCCCCGGGAATGTACGCGAACTCGAGAATGTGCTTGAGCGCGCGGTCGCTCTTGCGGGAGGGGACGAGATATTGCCGGATGACTTGCAGCTCTCACCGCCATCCATTGTGGCGGACAGTTCGACGGGAGGGGGGAAATGGCCCCTTCAGGACTACCTTGATCGAATAGAGCGCGAAGCAATTCTGGATGCATTGGAGCAGACCCGATTCAATCGGACGGCTGCTGCGAAAGTGTTGGGAATCAGCTTTCGGTCGCTTCGCTACCGAATGGAACGCCTGGGGGTCTCCTGAGCGTTGACTCTTTGGGCGATCGAGGCTGGCTGGCGAGCGGTGTTCTTGCCGGCGCACGCCAGATTTCTTCCCCGAACCAGGACTCGAGGGGCGATGCTGCGGTGGATGCTTTGGTGATTCATTGCATCAGCCTGCCGCCGGGTGAGTTTGCAGGCGACGCCATTGAACATCTTTTTACTAACGCTCTGGATAGTGCGGCGCATCCATCCTTCGAGGCACTGCGCGGGCTGAGGGTATCGTCGCACTTCTTGGTGCGCCGCGATGGGCATCTGACCCAGTTCGTTCCATGTGACAGGCGCGCGTGGCATGCAGGAGTGTCCACATGGGCGGGGCGGGCGCGTTGCAACGATCGATCGATTGGGGTCGAGATGGAGGGAACGGTAAGAGTCCCGTTTGCCGAATCTCAATACCTCACGCTTGTCGCCTTGGTGCGTGCTATTCGTCTTCGCTATCCCGTTACCGACATCGTCGCTCACAGCGACGTTTCGCACGGGCGCAAGACTGATCCCGGAATTCACTTCGACTGGGCGCGCCTCCGTGCGGGCCTTATTCGCGCGCGCTGACGCGCGATCAACGGCGCCGCGCGCTCGTCACAGCGAACTTCCCGGCAGGCGAGGCGCCGCCGATTGGTTTCTCCCGTGACTTTGCAATGTCCGGAACCATCATTTCGCTGGTGCAATTCGGATGCACGCATGTTGCCCTCCGTGGAGGGGGGGGCGAATCGCACGCCCGACAAAATCCGTTCCGGAAATTCTTCCTCAACTTGTGCTTGCGTATAGACAACGCACGCACTAGAATTAGTTGCG
>CAMBSA010000390.1 GCA_945869935.1 Bordetella parapertussis
CTGCCCACCCGGAACGCCCGCAACGGCTGGTTGTTCACGCGGCACGGTGACGTAAAGATCCGGAACGCCCGCCATCGGACCGATACCGCCCCGCTCGATTCCACCTGCGGCTGCTATACGTGCCGGAATTTCTCGCGTGCCTACCTGCATCATCTGAACCGCGTCAACGAGATACTCGGCGCACGTCTCGCGACCTGGCACAACCTGTACTACTACCAGACGCTGATGAGCGAACTGCGCGATGCGATCGATGCCGGAACCTTTACTGCCTACGTGAAGAAGTTCCGCGAAGAGCGTGCGGCGAACGCCCCGCCCGGCCCGGATGGCACCGGGGACAGCGAGGACATCGATTGACCCGGGAACCACCTGCCGGATGCTATAATTATGAGTTATTCGTCAAGCCTCTGGAGAATACCTCGTGCTGATTTCCCCCGCATTTGCCCAAGGTGTAACCGGCGGCGACGCCGGCTGGGCCGGACTGCTGCCGATCGTCCTGATGTTCGTGCTGCTCTACTTCATGATGATTCGCCCGCAGATGAAGCGCGCCAAGGAACACAAGTCGATGACCGAAGCCCTGCAGAAAGGGGACGAGGTGGTCACAACCGGCGGCCTGCTCGGCAAGATTACCAAGGTGAGCGATGCCTATATCACCCTGGAAGTCGCCTCGGGAATAGAGATCAATGTCCAGCGTCCCGCGGTGCAGACCCTCCTGCCCAAGGGCACCCTCAAGTCAATCTAGGAATGTGACGGCTTTGCGCGTCTTCACGACGCGCAACCGGAACGCCCTTTTATCCGTGCGCCTATGAACCGCTACCCTGCCTGGGTTTACGTCACCGTTGCCGTAGCGCTGCTTGTCGCGGCGCTGTACACATTGCCCAACTTCTTCGGCGAAGCGCCGGCGGTACAGGTGTCGCCTGCACGCACCACGCTCAAGGTCGACGCGGCGGTACTGGCCCGAGTGGAAGATGCGCTGAAGAAGGACGCGATCACGCCATCCGGCCTGTTGCTGGAAGGCACCAGCATCCGTGCACGCTTTGAGGATACGGATACGCAGCTCAAAGCGAAGGACGCGATCAGCCAGGCGCTCAACCCGGATGCCCGGGACCCGTCGTTCACCGTTGCACTCAACCTGGTATCGCGTTCACCCGCCTGGCTCCATTCGATGCACGCGCTTCCGATGTACCTCGGGCTGGATCTGCGCGGCGGAGTCCATTTCCTGCTCCAGGTGGACATGAAAGCCGCGTTGACCAAGCGCCTTGACGGCCTTACCGGCGATGCACGCACGCAACTGCGTGACAAGAATGTCCGTCACTCAGGCATCAGCCGGGAAGCAAGCACCCTGGTCCTCCGGTTCCGCGATGCCGATACTCGCGACAAGGCGCGAAAGGTTCTCGAGGAATCCGCCCCCGACCTGACTCTTGTCGACTCCGGTTCCGGAGAAGACCTGCGCATCGCCGGCGTACTCAAGCCCGAAGCGCAAAAGCGGACTCAGGACTTCGCAATCAAGCAGAACATCCAGACATTGCACAACCGCATCAACGAACTCGGCGTCGCGGAGCCCGTCATTCAGCAGCAGGGTGCAGACCGTGTGGTGGTGCAGTTGCCCGGAGTGCAGGACACCGCCAAGGCCAAGGAAATTCTCGGCCGTACCGCGACTCTCGAAGTGCGCATGGTGGACGAAGAAAACATGAATGCGGGAGCGCTGGCGCTGGCGCGGCAGGGCCAGCCGCCGCTCGGCTCCGAGTTCTACATCGAACGTGGCGGGCAGCCGGTCCTGGTCAAGAAAACCGTCGTCCTCACCGGTGACCGCCTGACCGATGCCCAGGCCGGCTTCGACAATCAGACGCAGGAGCCGGCGGTACACCTGACGCTGGATGCCACCGGGGCGCGGATGTTCAAGGAACTCACGCGCGAAAACGTCGGCAAGCGCATGGCGATCCTGCTGATCGAGAAGGGCAAGGGTGAAGTCATCACCGCGCCTGTGATCCGCTCGGAAATCGGCGGCGGACGCGTTCAGATCAGCGGCCGCATGAGTTCGCAGGAAGCCAACGATACCGCCCTGCTGCTTCGCGCCGGCTCGCTCGCCGCCCCGATGGAAATTATCGAAGAACGCACCGTCGGCCCCTCGCTCGGTGCGGAAAATATCCGCAAGGGCTTCCAGTCAACGATCGGCGGGTTCCTCGCGATCGCGGTGTTCATGATGCTGTACTACGTCATGTTCGGAGTTTTCTCGGTTGTCGCGCTGTCAGCAAACCTGCTCATGCTGATCGCGCTGCTGTCGATGCTGCAGGCCACGCTGACCCTGCCCGGCATCGCCGCCATCGCACTGACCCTCGGCATGGCGATCGACGCGAACGTGCTGATCAACGAGCGCATCCGCGAGGAATTGCGCGCCGGGGCCACGCCGCAGGCCGCGATCCATGCCGGTTACGAACGCGCCTTCGGCACCATCATCGACTCCAACATCACCTCGCTGATCGCAGGCCTCGCGTTGCTGATATTCGGCTCCGGGCCGGTCCGCGGATTCGCCGTGGTGCATTGCCTCGGCATTCTCACGTCGATCTTCTCGTCGGTGGTGGTGAGCCGCTGCCTGGCGAATCTGGTGTACGGCTCGCGCAAGAAACTCGTTCGTGTCGCCATTGGCGACACTTCATGGAAATAACACCGGGGTAAGCGCCGTCATGGAATTTTTCAAGATCCGCCGCGACATCCCGTTCATGCGGCACGCGCTCGCGTTCAACGTCATATCGCTGATGACCTTCCTGCTGGCGATCGGCTTCCTTGCCGCCAAAGGGCTGCATTTCTCTATCGAATTCACCGGCGGCACGGTGATGGAAATCAAGTACGACAAGGCAGCGGATGTCGACCGCCTTCGCAGTGCACTCGAGAAGAAGGGCTATGCCGATTTTTCGGTGCAGAACTTCGGCTCCTCGCGCGAAGTCCTCATCCGGCTGCCACTCAGGACCGGGCAGAATTCCGCGGAATTGACCAAGAACGCGATGGAGGCGATCGTCGCCGACGATCCAAGTGCAAAACTGCAGCGCGTTGAATTCGTGGGGCCGCAGGTCGGACGCGAGCTCGCCGAAAACGGCGCGCTCGCACTCCTAATCACCTCGCTCGGAATCGTCGCGTATCTCGCCCTGCGCTTCGAGTGGAAATTCGGCCTCGCCGCCCTGATCGCCAACCTGCACGACGTGGTCATCATTCTTGGATTCTTCGCCTTCTTCCAGTGGGAATTCTCTTTGCCGGTGCTTGCCGCCATTCTCGCGATCCTCGGCTACTCGGTGAACGAATCGGTGGTGGTGGCCGACCGGATCCGAGAAAATTTCCGCAAGATGCGCAAGGCCAGCGTCACCGAGGTGATCGACAATGCGATCACCACCACGATGTCCCGGACGATCATCACTCACGGATCCACCCAAATGGCGGTACTCGCCATGCTGATCTGGGGTGGCGCGGCGCTGCAC